>JAOPVN010000385.1 GCA_025966175.1 Modestobacter sp.
GGCCCGCGTGCGACCGCGAGCGGGCCGCTGGCGGAGCTCCTGCGCTGTCGGACGGTGCCTCGACCAGGTCGGCGTGCGCGCGCAGCGCGGCCCGCAGGCGCGCCTCCACGTCCTCAACCACGAGCACCTCCCAGCTGCTGCGCCAAGGCGGACAGGCCGCGGGAGGCGCTGGACTTGACCGTTCCCCGGGCCACCCCGAGGGCCTCGGCGATCTCCGCCTCGCTCAGTTCCGACCAGTAGCGCAGCACCAGCACCTCGCGTTGCCGCCGGGGCAGTCGCCGCAGCGCCCGCACCACCTCCCGGTGTTCGTCGGCGAGCAGCACCGCGAGGTCCACCGGCGGGGCCTGCCCGAGGTCACCGAGCCAGGCGTACCGCCGGGCCACGCTCCGCCGGCGGTGCAGCGACCGGGCAGCGTTGATCACCGACGTCCGCAGGTAGCCGGCCGCGGCGGCGGGGTCCACCGCGTGCCAGCGGCGCTGCAGCGCGACGAAGGCGTCCTGGACGACGTCCTCGGCCACCGCGCTGTCGTCGGTGAGCAGTACGGCCAGCCGCAGGAGTGGGAGCCGCTGCGACCGGTAGAGCCCGACGAGCGCGTCGTCCCACTCCACCTCTGCGACCGACGGCTGGTCCACGCGCCCCGCCTCTCCTGCCCTGGGCGTCAGCGACGGGCACCAGGCACCCGGCCACCACCAGGGAGACGCCCGCCGATGGTCCGAGGTTGACACGATCCGCCGTGCTCGACCAGCACGGTGCGCACCCGGACCGCCCGCGGGCTCGCCGCCCTGCACGCGCACCTGCGCCCTGGCAGCGAGACGGCCGAGCGCGGGCTCAGATGACGAAGGACTCCGTCGCCTCGACCGCGAACAGCTCGGCCGGCTCCATGAGCCGCCGGGACAGCCCCTGCTCGTGGTGGTACCGCAGGAAGGTCGCGAGGGTGTCGGTGTTCTCCGCCAGCCCATAGGACCAGTAGTCCTCTCCCATCAACGCCTTGGCCTGCTCGAGGTCCTGGTTGAGCCAGGGCAGCATGAACCGCAGCGCCGAGGCGTCGTAGAGGTCCGCGAACGCCTCACGCTTGGCCTGCAGGAGCGCCTTGTAGAGCGACTGGGCGACCCAGGGGTGCTGCTCGTAGACGTCCCGCCGCAGGGCGACCACGTGCATGATCGGGAAGATGCCGGTGGCGGCGAAGTACTCCTTCTCCGCGGCGACGGCATCCGGGAAGACCCGCCGCACCCGCGGGTCGCCCTGCGCGAACGGCGAGGGGATGCGCGGGCTGTAGAGGGCGTCGATCTCCCCGGTGACCAGCAGCTGGGACAGCGTTGCGCCCTCCGGGATCCGGTCGACCTGGGCGCGCCCACGAAGGTCCACCGCCGCCTTCTCGATCCGACCGGGCGTCTCCTGGCCGCCGGTGACGTAGCGGACCGAGTCGACCGGGACGCCGTGCCGGTCGGCCAGGATGCCGCGCTGCCAGACCCCGGCGGTCAGCTGGAACTCCGGCGTCCCCACGACCTTGCCGCGCAGGTCCTCGGGCCCGGAGATGCCCGCGTCGGCGTGGCAGTAGATCCCCCCGTGCCGGAACATCCGCGAGGTGAACACCGGCAGCGCCATGAACGGGGCCGGATCGGTCTGCAGGGACAGAACGTAGGACGACAGGGACATCTCGGCCACCTCGAACTCCCGGTGCCGCATCATCCGGAAGAACGTCTCCTCCACCGGGAGCCGCAGGTAGTTCAGCTCGATGCCGTCGGGGCGGATCGTCCCCTCGGCGAGGGCGCGGGTGCGGTCGTAGTCACCGCACGCGAACGTCAGGTTCAGTCGGGCCATGGTCGCCTACCTCCCGCAGCACGGAGCTGCACATCCGCACGGGGTGGACCCGTCGGCCGATGCCGGTCTCGGGTCCACCCGGACCGCGCCCACCCTAGGGGGCGACCAGCACTTTCCCGCTCGGATCGCGGGGCCGGCCAGGCGCACGATCAGGCGCGGTCCCCGGGCTCCACGATGTGCACCCGCACCGCCCGGAACTGGGCGGGGGTCTCCAGCAGCACGGCCTTCATCGGCTCCCCGACGTCCAGCGGCCCGAGCCGGGGCAGTGCCTCCAGCGCGCGCAGGCGCGGGTCGGCGAGCACCTCGGCGACCAGACCGCGGTCACCTCCGGTGGCCAGCGCGTCCAGCGTGGGTGCGTGCGGCAGCAGCACCCGGGCGACGGTGTCGACGGTGGACGTGACGACGGCGTCGGTCTGGTTGCCGCGACGCCGGGCGAACCGCTGCTGCGACCAGCCACCGGCGGCGGTGCGGCCCTGCACCTGCCGGGAGTCGACCTTGGAGACGACGAGCTGCGCGCCGGCGAACACCCCGACCGCCCAGCGACCCCGCCGGACCAGCAGCACCCCCGTCCGTCGCGGGGTCCTCGCCGCCGCGGTGAAGGCGGTCAGCGGCGCGGCCCCCGGCGTCCAGCCGTAGGGCGCGGTCAGGGTGAGGGTCGTGGTGTCCTCGCAGGTGAGAGCCACCACGTCGTCCTGCACCCGGACGTCGGTGAACCGGCCGTGCCGCTCGGCGACGCCGTCCAGCCAGCGGTCCAGCCGCTCGGGGACGACGCCGAGCACCCGGCCACCGCCGGCAGCGGGGCGGGGTGACGTCACCGGGCGAGCATTGCAGCACCCGCGGCCGGGTCGCACCCGGCCCGCCCGCCTCGGGTCCCTTCTCAGGGGGCGGTGATCGGTCCTGTGCCGCGGACCATCGGCAGGCCGACCGCCACCCAGGCGTGGAACCCGCCGACGACGTCGGTCGCCCGGTGCAGCCCCAGCGAGCGCAGCGCATCGGCGGCCAGGCTGGAGGTGTACCCCTCCGAGCACAGGACGACGACCTCCACGTCGTAGCCGGTGGCCTGCGGCAGGCGGGCGTCGCTGGCCGGGTCGAAGCGCCACTCCAGGACGTTGCGCTCGACGACGAGTGCACCGGGGACCGAGCCTTCGACGGCACGCTGGGCCGCCGGCCGGATGTCCACCAGCACCGCCCCCGAGGCCACCCGGGTCGCGGCCTCAAGCGGGCCCAGCCGCCGCAGCCGGGACCGGGCGTCGGCCAACAGCTCGTCGACGCTGCGGGCGCCGGCCGGGCGGATCGCGGTCAGCGTGCTCACCAGTCGACCCCCGCCCGCTCGGTGCCGGTGCGGACGAGCGCGCCGCGCTCGACCCGGTAGGTGTTCATCCAGCGCAGCGCCGGCGCGTACACGTGCAGGCTGACCGCCGGCTCGGCCAGTGTGTTCGTCACCTGGTGGACGTAGTGCGCGCCGAAGTAGCGCACCCGCCCGGCGGCCAGGTCGGTGGTGCTCTGGTGCACCGCCTCGCGGACCCGGGCGGCGATCACCCGTTCGGTCAGCGTGCCGCGGGCCACGGCGAAAGCGCCCGCGGCGCTGCCGTGGTCGTGCACGTCGGTGCCCTGGCCGGGCAGCCAGGACAGCAGCCAGATCTGCGCGTCGGCCAGCTCGGCGTGCAGCGAGGGGTCGAGGACGGCGGCGGCAGCCGCCGGGTCGATCAGGGAGGTCCAGCGACTCTCCTCGCGGTACTCGACGAGGGGTGCCCAGAGCTCGGTGTGCAGGGTCAGGGCGACCGCGAGCGCGGCGGCGCCACTGGGTCGGCGGGCGGGGGCGTCGGCGGGCGTGGGGCCGGCGATCAGGGACGAGCGGGTCATCGGGGTGTCCTCGGTGCAGGGCGCAGCTCTCCCGGGACGAGGGGGTGCGCGGGGGTGTCGGGCGGGAGCGGGGTCAGCGCGCCGGACAGAGCGCGCTGGCGACCCGGAGCAGGTCGACGGCGCACCGGCGGTGCAGCTCCAACGAGTAGGACACGCGGACGATCAGACCAGCCCGGCCAATCCGCGTCAAGTCCATCGGGTTGATGAGCTTTGTGTCAGTGCGCCAACGTTGCGGTCTGCGCGTGCTCGGCGGGGACGTGCAGGCACCGCTGCCCCAGCCCGACGACGATCGCCGCGGTGCCGGCCGCGACCGTGGCCACCAGGAAGCTGGCGTTGGCCCCGACGGCGTCGACGATCTTCCCGGAGACCGAAGCACCGATCGCCACCCCCAGGGCCAGCGCGGTGCCGATCCAGGTGAACGCCTCGGTGACCGCCGCGCGGGGCACGAGGACCTCGGCGAGGGTGAAGGCACTGATCAGCGACGGCGACACGGCCACCCCGGCCAGCACCACCAGCGGCAACATCAGCCACAGGCTGCCGACCAGCGTCAACGGCAGGGTGAGCAGGGTCATCAGGAGCAGCGCGAACACCAGGCGGTGCCGCAGCCGCACCCGCCAGTGCACGGTGCCCCAGCCGATCCCGGCGACCATCGACCCGGCGGCCAGCCCGGCGATCAGCAGCCCGGACAGCGACCGGGCCCCCACCTCGTCGGCGAACGCGACGAGCGCGATCTCCAGCGTCCCCAGGATCGCGCCGACCGCGGCGCCGACGACGAACAGCACGCGCAGGCCGCGCACCCGCATCGCCGACGGCCCGCGACGGTGCTCGCGGGGGGCCGGCGGTGGCTCGGTCCGGCGCTGCGCCGCGAACAGCAGGCTGCCCACGGTGGCCAGGGTGAACGCGGTGACGACGCCGGAGGTGGTGTGCCCGGTGGTGGACAGGAAGGTGACCAGCACCGGCCCGACGATGAACACGAACTCGTCGACCACCGACTCCATGGCCAGCGCGGTCGGCAGCCGTGGAGTGCCGCGCAGCAGGTGCGTCCAGCGGACCCGGATCATCGACGCGACCGGGGGCAGGCTCGCGCCGGCCACCCCGGCGGCGACGAACACCGTCCACAACGGCCAGCCGTCACGGACCGAGAACAGGAACACGAACCCGGAGACGACGAACACCGCGAGCACCGACAGCAGCACCCGGCGCTGGGCGTGGGTGTCGGCCAGCCGTCCGATGACCGGCCCGGAGACGGCGGTGGTGATCGCGCCGACCGCGGCGACCGCGCCACCCAGACCGTAGGAGCCGGTCTCGGACTGGACCAGCAGCACGCTGCCCAGACCCACCATCGACAACGGCAGTCGGCCGATGAACGCCGCCATCACCATCGGCAGGGCGTGCGGGGTCCGCAGCACGTGCAGATAGGGATTGGGCACGAGCGGACTGACTCCGTCATGGGGAAGTGCGCCCCGGGGTAGGTGCGCCGCCGTCACGCTAACCGACCTCACTGTGTGCCGCGGGCCGAGAGCTGGACCTCTCGTCCTCCTGGCGATGCCCCGTCCAGGGCGCCGCCCCGAGCGTCGGATGGCGCCCCAACCGGAGGCTCACCCCGAGCTTGCGAGGGATGAGGGGGACGGGGTCCTTCTCATCCCTCGCAAGCTCGGGGAGGACGGGGGTCCTTCACGCACGAGGTCCCGCCCTCCGACCACGCTGTCGGGGGACGGGACCTCGTCGAGGGACCGGACCGGCGCGGCGACGCTGCCGCCCGGCCAGGCCCGGTCAGTGGCCCCAGTGCAGGGTCCCGCCGCGAGCTTGCGAGCGGTGGGGGGCAGCGGGGTCCTTCTTCAGGCGAGCCGGCTCTTGAGGATCTCCAGCTCGTCCCACATGGTGCTCGGCAGCTTGTCGCCGAACTTCTCGAACCACTCGGTGATCTGCGGGATCTCGGCCTGCCACTCCGCCTTGTCCACGCGCAGCGCCTGCTCGACCTGCTCGCGGCTCATGCCCAGGCCCGAGACGTCCAGCGAGTCCGTCGTCGGCACGTGCCCGACCGGGGTCTCCTCGGCCGCGGCGGTGCCCTCGAGACGCTCGATGACCCACTTCAGCACCCGGCTGTTCTCGCCGAAGCCCGGCCACAGGAAGCCGCCGTCCTGGTCCCGACGGAACCAGTTCACGTAGAAGATGCGCGGCAGCTTGCTGGCGTCGCGCTGCTTGCCGGTCTCGACCCAGTGGCCGAAGTAGTCCCCGGCGTTGTAGCCGATGAAGGGCAGCATGGCGAAGGGGTCGCGGCGGACGACGCCGACGGCGCCGGTCGCGGCAGCCGTCGTCTCCGAGGAGAGCGTCGCGCCCATGAAGACGCCGTGGTTCCAGTCCCGCGCCTCGCTGACCAGGGGGATCGTCGTCTTCCGGCGACCGCCGAAGAGGATCGCCGAGATCGGCACACCCTTCGGGTCGGTGTACTCCGGCGCCAGGATCGGGCACTGGGTGATCGGCGTGCAGAACCGGCTGTTCGGGTGGCTGGAGGGCTCCTCCGACTCCGGCGTCCAGTCCTCGCCCTTCCAGCTGGTGAGGTGGGCCGGCGGCTCGTCGGTCATCCCCTCCCACCAGATGTCGCCGTCGTCGGTGAGCGCGACGTTGGTGAACACCGAGTTGCCCTGGTCGATGGTGCGCATCGCGTTGGGGTTGGTGTCCCAGCCGGTGCCGGGGGCGACGCCGAACA
>JAOPVN010000407.1 GCA_025966175.1 Modestobacter sp.
GTGCTGCGCGCCTTCGCCCCGCGCGACGGCGCCACCGGTCTCGGTGAGCCCCCCGGTGGGCGGCGTCCCGCCCGGCGCACCGCCGCCGCCCCGTTCTGGAAGGCCGACGCCGCGGCCGATCCCTGGCGCGACCCCTACGCCCCGGCCGGGCTCGGCGCTCCCGCGCAGTACCCGGAGGAGGAGACCGACGAGGGCCCCGTCGTCGTGGACGCGCAGGGGCGACGCAAGCTCCGGCTCCGCGACGTCTCGGTCCGGTTCACCGCGCTGGCCCTGCTGAGCCTGCTGCTCGTCGGGGTCCTCGGCGGGACGACCGCCTGGTTCCTCGGCCGCACCGCCGACGAGCAGCCGCTGCTGGCGCCCGGCACCCAGCTCTCCCACGTCTCCCCGGGCGTCAGTCGCGAGCCCGGCTCGGTTGCCGACATCGCCGCGCGGATCAGCCCGGCCGTCGTCTCCATCGAGGTGACGCTGACCAACGCCGGCGCCACCGGGTCGGGGGTCGTGGTCGACGCCGAGGGCGGGTACATCGTCACGAACAACCACGTCATCTCCGGTGCCGCCGACGCCACCGACGCCTCGATCCGGGCCGTGTTCAGCGACGGCAGCGGCTCCGCGGCGCGGATCGTGGGCCGCGACCCGGCCAGCGACATCGCCGTCCTCAAGGTCGAGAAGCCTGGCCTCGCCGCAGCGACCCTCGGCGAGTCCGACGGCCTGGTCGTCGGCGACCCGGTCGTCGCCATCGGTTCACCGCTCGGGCTGGCCGGCACCGTCACCAGCGGGATCATCAGCGCCCTGGACCGGCCCGTGCGGCTGTCCGGTGAGGGCAGCGACACCAACGCCGTGATCAGCGCCGTCCAGACCGACGCCCCGATCAATCCCGGCAACTCCGGTGGGGCGCTCGTCGACGGCACCGGAGCGGTGATCGGCATCAACACCGCGATCGCCTCGGTCGGTGGCAACGGCACCACCGGCGGCTCGATCGGGCTCGGTTTCGCCATCCCGATCGACACCGTGCGGAACATCGCCCAACAGCTCATCTCCACCGGGACGGCGGTGCACCCGTCGCTGGGGGTCAACGCCCGCACCGTCACCGACGGCACCCGGGACGGCGCGCTCGTGGTCAACGTCGAGCCCGGGAGCCCCGCCGCGGCCGCCGGCGTGCAGGAGCAGGACGTCGTGATCGCGGTCGACGGCAAGGCGGTGGCCAGCTCCGAGGAGCTCGTGGTCGCCGTCGACGCCCACAACCCGGGGGACACGATCACCCTGGAACTGGTCCGCGACCTCGGATCGCGCGAGGTCCAGGTCACCCTCGCCACGGCCTGAGCCCGGCCCGGCCTGAGCCGGACACCGGCTGGTGGTCCGGCGCTCAGCTGCTGGACAGCCGGCCCACCTACGCTGGACCCGATCGCGATGCGTGGCGGGGCGGAAGGAGGACCGGTGTTCGACTCGATCGGCTGGGGCGAGATCGTCGTCCTGGCGTTGGCGGCGCTGTTCATCTTCGGGCCCGAGCGGCTGCCGTCGCTGGCGAAGGACGCCGCCACTGGTTTGAAGAAGGTCCGCGAGGCGATCACCGGGGTGCGCGGTCAGCTGCACGACACCCTCGGCGACGACTTCGACCACCTGCGCGACGTCGACCTGCGGCAGTACCACCCCAAGACGTTCATCCGGCAGCAGCTGCTGGCCGATGACGACGACACCCCGGTGCGCCGGGGGAGCGCCACCGGCAGCACCGGGGTGGCCGCCAGCGCCTCCGCCGGCCGGGTGCGGCCCTCGGAGATGACCCGCAGCCGCGACTCCGCGACGCCCCCGCCCTTCGACGCCGACGCGACCTGATCGCGGGGTCAGCTCCGGGGTGCCTCGGCGAGGACCGTCCGCAGGAAGCCGCTGACCGCGCCGAGACTGCCCGGGGTGTCGAAGGCGGGATCCTCGTGGTTGGCGCCGGCCAGCAGCATCAGGTCAGCCGTCGCCCCGGCCGCGGACAGCGCCTCGACGAGCCGGCGACTCTGCACACTGGGGATCAGCCCGTCCCGGTCCCCGTGCACGACCAGGAACGGCGGGGCGTCCGGGCGGACGTGCGTGAGCGGGCTGGCCGCACGGGCGCGTGCCGGATCGTCGGAGGCGGCGCTCAGCCCCAGCAGCCGGGCCTCGAACGACGGCGACGGTGGCGGCCCGCTGCGGAACGGTGGCGGTGGCCCCTCCGGCTCGTCGGTCTCCAGCCCCAGCAGGTCGGTGGGCGGGAACCAGGCCACGACTCCCTGCACCGAACCTCCCTGCACCGAACCGTCGCCGAGCTGCGGGTCGGCGTCGTCGGGACAGAGCCCGAGCAGGGCGGCCAGGTGGCCGCCCGCGGAGGCGCCCCAGGCGCCGATCCGCCCGGTGGCCAGGCCGTGTTCCGCGCCGTGCGCACGCAACCAGCGGACGGCGGCCCGGGCGTCCTCGAGCTGCGCAGGGAAGGTCGCCGTGTCGGTGAGCCGGTAGTCGATCGATGCCACCGCGATGCCGCTGCGGGCGACCGGGACGAGCCGGTCCCCGGCCCGGTCGGTGCGGGAGCCGCGCGCCCAGCCGCCACCGTGCAGGTACACGCAGACCGGCACCTCACCGTTCCCGACGGGGCGGTAGAGGTCCAGCTGCAGCGGCTGCCCGGCCGGCTCGGCGAACACGAGGCCGCGGCGGACCTCGATCCCGTCGCTCACCGGGCCGGCCGGGGCAGGTCGGCCAGCGCGGGAGCGACTTCCTTCGCCAGCAGCTCGGCGGTCTGCGCCGACTCGGCGTAGCTGGTGTCACCGAAGGCCAGGTCGACGGCGACGTAGTCGATGCCGGCCAGCTCCTGCTGCTGCCGGAGGTAGGCCAGCGCCTCGTCGGGGGTGCCGGCGAACGCGCCGCCCTTGTCGTGCCACTCGGTGAAGTCGCGCCCGGTCCGCTTCTCGAACGGGGACGGCAGCCCGGCGTGGTGCCAGGTGTGGTCGGTGTTGGCCCGCCACGGTACGAAGGCGCGGTTGGCGATCCGCATCGCCTCGTCCCTGGTCGGCGCGACCACCATGTTCCGGGTGATCGCGGTGAGCGGGAGCTCGGCGTCCGGCTTGCCCTGGGCCGCCCACTCGGCGCGGAACCGGTCGGTGATGGGACGCACCAGGCGGGCATCGAGCAGCGCGGCCACGTTGAGGCCGAGCCCCGCGGCCCAGGCGGCCTTCTCCGGGTCGGCGATGCCGTACCAGAGCGGCGGAGTGGGGCGCTGCACCGGAGCGACGACCATGGGCACGGAGTCGACGTCGTAGTACTCGCCGTGGTGGTCCAGCACCGGCTGGGTCAGCCCCTGGTGCAGGATCTCGACGAACTCGGTGAACCGGGCCCGGGTGGTGTCGTGGTCGATCCCGTAGTAGCCGACCTCCACCGGGGAGATGCCCCGGCCCATCCCCACCTCGAGGCGCCCGCCGCTCAGGTGGTCCAGCATCACGATCTCCTCGACCAGCCGGACCGGGTGGTACAGCGGCAGCGTGTTGACGAACGTGCCGATGCGCAGGCGCTCGGTGCGCTGGGCGACCGCGCTGAGGAACAGGTTGGGGGAGGGGGCCACGCCCAGCGGCGTCCCGTGGTGCTCGGCCAGGTGGTAGGCGCGGAAGCCCAGCCGGTCGTAGAGCTCGGTGAGCCGGAGCCGCTCCTCGTACTGCTCGCCGACCGGCCGTCCATTGGCGTCGATGTGGTCCATGATCCCGAGCTGCACGTGCCTCTCCCGTCGTCCGCGTCGATGCGCCGGTGGACTCGTCCGCAGGTCGCCGGCGGGCCCCTCAGGTGGGTGTCGACCACTCCGGACGAGTGGTGCAGGCCACAGACGCCGATCGTATAGCGCTAAACGTTCGGCTGTCCGCCCCTAGGCTCGGGGTGTGGCGGAACAGGAGGCTGCCGGCCCGATCGACCGGGTCGACCAGGTGCAGGCTGCCTGGCGGGCGGAGCTGCCCGACTGGGACGTGAGCTCGGTGGGCGTCATCGGTCGACTGGTGGAGCTGGCGCACTGGACGGAGCAGGCGCGCGGTGCGGCACTCGCCGCGCACGGCAGCGACCGGGCGACGTTCGACCTGCTGGCCACGCTCCGCCGGGCCGGCCCGCCGTACCGGCTGACCGTCGGTGAGCTGCAGCGGCTGAGCCTGGTCACCACCGGCGCGGTCTCGCAGCGGGTCGAGCGCGCCGCGCGCCGCGGGCTGGTGCGCCGCACCCCCGTGGCGGGCGACGCCCGCAAGGTGGTCGTCGAGTTGACCGCGGACGGTCGGGCGGCGGCCGCGGAGCTGCTGCGGGTGGTGCTGGACGCCGAGCAGGGGGTCCTCGAGCCGCTGGGTGCCGACGAGCGGCGGGTGCTGGAGGAGTTGCTGCGCGCCTGGTCGGTCGGGCTGGGCGCGGCCCGCGCCGTCGGCCCAGAGGCCGACCCGCCGTCCTGACCGCCCGGACGACGAGAGGCCGGCCTCCCGGAGGGAGACCGGCCTCTCGGCTCTGACCCGTTACCGGCTCTGGCTCGTTACCGGCGGACGGGGGTGAGCCCCAGGGACATGCCGGACAGGCCGCGCGAGCGGACGGCGAGGCCGTCGGCGATCTTCTCCAGCGCCTGGGCGGCCGGAGCGTCGGGCTGGGCGAGCACGATCGGGGCACCGGCGTCGCCGGCTTCGCGCAGCCGGGTGTCCAGCGGGATCTGGCCGAGCAGCGGCACCCGGGCGCCGAGGGTCTTGGTGAGCGCGTCGGAGACGGCCTCGCCACCGCCGGAGCCGAACACCTCCATCCGGGAGCCGTCGGGCAGCTCCAGCCAGGACATGTTCTCGATGACGCCGACCACCTGCTGGTGGGTCTGCGTGGCGATCGCCCCGGCGCGCTCGGCCACCTCGGCAGCAGCCAGCTGCGGGGTGGTCACCACCAGGATCTCGGCGTTGGGCACCAGCTGGGCCACCGAGATGGCGACGTCGCCCGTGCCCGGGGGGAGGTCCAGCAGCAGCACGTCCAGATCGCCCCACCAGACGTCGGCGAGGAACTGCTGGAGCGCGCGGTGCAGCATCGGGCCACGCCACACGACCGGGGTGTTGCCCGGGGTGAACATGCCGATCGAGATGACCTTCACGCCGTAGGACTGCGGCGGCATGATCATGTTGTCGACCTGGGTCGGCT
>JAOPVN010000424.1 GCA_025966175.1 Modestobacter sp.
CGCAACGAGCTCGACAGCATCGCCTACCAGGTGCAGCGCCGCCTCGACGAGCTCGGCGACGCGGCGCCGTCGCACGAGCGCGCCCGGGCCGAGATGCTCGTGGCCGACGCCCGGCAGGCGGTCGCCGACCAGGCGCCGATGGACCGGGTCCGGGAGCTGACCGGTGAGCTCCAGCAGGTCCTGGCCGGTCTGAGCGCGGCGGCATCGGCCGGAGCCGGGGCATCGGCCCGAGCGCAGGCAGGCGGCGGCCCCGGCAACGCCGATGACGATGTGATCGACGCCGAGTTCGACCGGAGCTGAGAGGTTCCGATGACCGAACCCACCTCGAACGCGACGTCCGGTCAGCCGCCCCCCGGCGGGGCCACCGGTGCCGACGCCGCGGCGGCGCCGGGGCAGTGGGCCGGGGCGGACCAGGTGGTGGGCCCGGCCACCCCGGCCGACGGGTCTGCCGAGGGCGGGGCCCGGGAGGGCCCCGACACGGCCGAGCTGGAGGACCGCTGGCGGCGAGCCCTCGCCGACCTGGACAACCTGCGCAAGCGGTACGCCCGGGAGCTCGGGCGGGAGCGATCGGCCGAACGCGACCTCGTGACGGCGGCCTTCCTGCCGGTGCTCGACACCATCGACCGCGCGCTCGAGCACGCCGGGGCCGACCCCCGGTCGATCGTCGAGGGCGTCCGCACGCTGCGCGAGCAGGCCCTCGCCGTGCTGACCGGGCTCGGGTACGAGCGCGAGGACGAGGCCGGCGTGCCGTTCGACCCGGCCCGCCACGAGGTCGTGGGCGTGGTGGGCGCCGATGGCGGCGCGGCCGCACCGGGTTCGGTCGTCGCGGTCGTGCGGCCCGGCTACGGCGCCCCGGGCCATCAGCTGCGGCCGGCCGCGGTCACCGTGGCGCAGCGTCCAGGGGACTGATCGGTGGCCCGCGACTACTACGACGTGCTCGGGGTGTCGCGCGACGCGGGCCCCGACGAGCTGCAGCAGGCGTACCGGCGGCTGGCCAGGGCGAACCACCCGGACGTGAACAGGGATCCCGGCGCGGAGGAGCGCTTCAAGGAGGTCAACGAGGCCTACCACGTGCTGTCCGATCCCCAGCTGCGCAAGCGCTACGACCGCTTCGGCGATGACTTCCGGCAGGTTCCCGAGGACTGGGAGGAGCGCGTCGGCGCCGGGGTGGGCGGATCCCGCAGGAGGACCGGGCCCGGTCGCCGCGAGACCTGGTCGACCGGCGGCGGCGTGGGCCCCGACGTGGGGCCCGGGTTCGGAGGCGGGTTCGGGGGCGACTTCGGCGGCGTGGACATCGAGGACCTGCTGGGCGGGATCTTCGGCGGTCGAGGCCGGGGACGCGCCGGCCCGGTGGCCGGGGCCGACCAGGAGGCGGAGCTCCCGCTCACCGTGGAGCAGGCCTTCCGCGGCGGGCGCCAGGAGATCACGCTCAACGGTCCGGACGGCCCGCGCACCTACACGGTGAACATCCCGCCCGGCGTCACCGACGGCAAGCGGATCAGGCTGGCCGGCGAGGGTGGCCGCGGGATGGGCGACGGCCCGCCGGGCGACCTCTACCTCGTGGTGCGGCTGCAGCCGCACCCGCGCTTCCGCGTCGACGGCAAGGACATCACCGTCGACCTGCGGCTGTCCCCATGGGAGGCGGCGCTCGGCGCCACGGTCCCGGTCGCCACCCCCGGTGGGGAGACCAAGGTGACGGTCCCGGCGGGCACGTCGACGGGACGGCGGCTCCGGCTGCGCGGGGAGGGCATGCCCGCGTCCGGCGGGCGGCCCGGCGACCTCTACGCCGAGGTCACGATCATGGTTCCTCCGCGGCTCACCGACCGGGAACGGGAGCTGTTCTCCGAGCTGGCTGCGATCTCCACGTTCGATCCGCGCCGCTCCGGTGACGACGGTGCCAGGAGAGACAGATGACGATCCCGCACTACCTGCCCGTCCGGTACCGGCCGGTACGGGGAACGGCCCGCGGCGCGCTGGGGCTCGAGGAGTTCGCCAGGCGCTGCGATCTGCACCCCGAGCTGGTCCGTCGGTTCGTCGCGCTGGGCCTGCTGCCTGCCGTGCGCGACGTCGACGGCGCCCTGTGGCTCGCACCGTCGGAGGTCGCGGCCGTCGCCCGGCTGCAGCGGCTGCGGGCGGCGTTGCCGCTGAACTACGCCGCGCTCGGGCTCGTCGTCGAGCTGCTCGACCGGATCACCGAGCTGGAGACCGTCCTGCGCATCCGGGGGCGCACGGAGCCGGTGCGCGCGCCGGCGGCGACCCGGGCGCCGGCCGCCACCGACCAGAAGGGGAGCGTGTCATGGACCTGAACCGCCTGACCCAGAAGTCGCAGCAGGCACTCTCGGATGCGCAGGACGTCGCCACCAGGGCCGGCAACACCGAGGTCGACGGCGAGCACCTGCTGCTCGCGCTGCTCGACCAGCCCGAGGGGCTGGTGCCCCGGCTGCTCACCACGATGGGCGTCGACGAGGCAGCCCTGCGCACGGACCTGGCGGCGGAGCTCGCCCGCAAGCCGCGGACGACCGGCGCGGCTCCCCAGCCGGGGCAGGTCTCCGTCACTGCTCGGCTGGCCCGGGTGCTCGAGGCCGCCGAGCGCGAAGCCCGACGCATGAAGGACGAGTACGTCTCGGTCGAGCACCTGCTGGTCGCGCTGGGGGAGGAGGGGTCGGCGACCGGGGCCGGGCGGGTGCTCGCGAAGCACGGCGTCAGCCGTGACGCGTTCCTCGCCGCGCTGACGCAGGTGCGCGGCAACCAGCGCGTCACCTCCGCCACCCCCGAGGGCTCCTACGAGGCGCTCGCGAAGTACGGGATGGACCTCGTGGAGTCCGCGCGTTCCGGCCGGCTGGACCCGGTGATCGGCCGCGACTCCGAG
>JAOPVN010000443.1 GCA_025966175.1 Modestobacter sp.
CTGCTGCCGTGGAACTGACCGGGTCCGCGGGTCTCGTAGGTGGTTACGGTCCTGACGTGCGTTGGCGACGAAAGCAGGCCCCCGGACCGCAGACCCCCGGACCGCAGACCCCCGGACCGCAGACCCCCGGACCGCAGACCCCCGAGCAGGACGACACCCAGGTGCTCCGCGACCTGAGGCGGGTGATCGACCGGTTCGGCTGGGCGGTGCTGCACGGCGGTGGCGGTGCACCGGGCGACCCCCGCTGGTCCCACACCGCGGGCCTGACCGCCTTCGGGCACCCCGAGGTGATCGTGGTGGGGCTGCCGTTCGAGGCCGGGGAGAAGTACCTGAACCTGGTGGGCGAGGCCGTCCGTGCGGGCGCCCGCTTCAGCCCCGGGGCGGCGACGACGGCGCTGACCGACGCCGACTCCCCCGTGGTCTTCCTCCAGGTGGAGGACACCACCCGGCTGTCCGTGGTCGAGCAGTTCTACGGATCCGTCGAGGCCCTGCAGCTGGTGTGGCCGGACTCCACCGGGGCCCTCCCGTGGGAGGAGGGCCACCGGAACCCGCCGCAGGCCCAGCCGTTGCTCGGCCCCCGTCCGGGCGACCATGACGGCTGAGCACGACCCGACGAGGATCAGCAGCAAGCCCTCCACGTAGAGCCACACCTCCGCCGGCGGCGCGGCACCGAACCGGCACAGGGCCTGAGAGACCCTGTGCCGTGCGCGGGCCTCGCGCTCCCCGTCGGTCCAGCGGTCCTCATCCGTCAGCGGCGGCGGGGCCACCGGGGGAAGGGTCGCCCAGACCGCGGCTCGCTCGTCTTCGGTGAGCCGCACCAACAGCCGGCAGCGCGCCGACGTCGTCCTCTCGCAAGGCGTGCACGAGTCGGTCGACGTCCACGGTGGCCATGTGGGTCAGGCGGGCGTCACGCGATGTCGGCGAGCTTGCCGCGCAGGTGCAGGACCGCCTTGGTGTGCAGCTGGCAGATCCGGCTCTCGGTCACCCCGAGGACCCGGCCGATGTCGGCCAGGGTGAGCCCCTCGAAGTAGTAGAGGCTGACGACGACCTTCTCCCGCTCGGGGAGCTGCTCGACGGCACGAGCCAGCAGCTGCCGGGCCTCACCATGCTCGGCCATCGCCTGCGGGTCCAGCGCGCTGGTGTCCCTCAAGGTGTCGACCAGCCGCGGGGCGGAGCCGTCGTCGTCGACCAGCAGCTCGTCGAGGGCGACGACGTTGACCAGGGACAGCTGGCCGAGGAACTTGCGGATCTCCTCGACGTCCATGTCCATCTCGTCGGCGATCTCCTCGTCGGTCGGACTGCGCTGGAGCTTGGCCTCCAGGGCAGCGACCGTGCGCTCGAACTGCCGCGCCTTCATCCGCACCGAGCGCGGGATCCAGTCGGTCGAGCGGAGCTCGTCGATGATCGCGCCACGGATCCGGGACATCGCGTAGCTCTCGAACTTGATCTCGCGCGACGGCTCGAACCGGGTGATCGCGTCGATCAGCCCGAAGGTGCCGTAGGAGACCAGGTCAGCCTGCTCGACGTGCGCGGGCAGACCGCTGCCGACCCGGCCGGCGACGTACTTGACCAGCGGCGCGTAGTGCAGGATCAGGCGGTCTCGCAGACCGTTGTCCCGGTCCACGACGTAGCGCGCCCACAGGCCGGCGATGAACGTATCGGGATCCTCGCTGGTGACCTGGTGCACCGTCGCCTCAGTCACGTGCACTCCCCCGCTCGATGTCCAACACCATGTGCTCCAAGAAGGCCCCTCATGCTCGCGGGTGGGCCCGGGCGTGCACCGCCCGTAACCGCTCGACGGTCACGTGCGTGTAGATCTGCGTCGTCGCGAGGCTAGCGTGACCCAGGAGTTCCTGAACGCTGCGGAGGTCGGCGCCGCCTTCCAGGACGTGGGTGGCGGCGGAGTGCCGCAGCCCGTGCGGCCCGACGTCGGGGACCCCGGGCGCGGCAGCGACCGCTGCGTGCACCACCCGGCGGGCCTCCCGTGCGTCCAGCCGACCACCACGGACGCCGAGCAGGAGGGCGGCGCCGCTGGTCGCGGTGGCCAGCACCGGGCGGCCACGGGTCAGCCAGTCCTCCAGGGCCGCGGCTGCCGGCGCGCCGAAGGGCACGCTGCGCTCCTTGCGGCCCTTGCCGAACACCCGCAGCAGCCGGCGGCCCCGGTCGACGTCGTCGACGTCGAGCCCGACGAGCTCGCCGACGCGCACTCCACTGGCGTAGAGCAGCTCGACGACCAGCACGTTGCG
The DNA here is from genome assembly GCA_025966175.1 of Modestobacter sp. Lineage (GTDB taxonomy): Bacteria > Actinomycetota > Actinomycetes > Mycobacteriales > Geodermatophilaceae > Modestobacter. The sequence continues at coordinate 2,247 of JAOPVN010000443.1, forward strand.
CAATCGCAGCGCGGTGTCGGCCGGCTGCTCCTCCTCGGCCGGCGGCTGACCCGCCTGCTCGAGCACGGCACGCGCCTGGTCGGCACCGAGCACGCCCGGCAGCGTCCGGTGTGCCCGCGGGCTGGACAGGCGCAGCCCGACGTCCTCGGCGACCTGGCCGGTGCGGCGCAGGTGCGAGGTGAAGGAGCGGGCCGAGGCGGCGCGGCGGGCGGTCGTCGACCGGCTGTCGCCGCGGGCGCGACCTTGCGCGAGCCAGCTCCGCAGGGTGGCCAGGTCCAGCGCGGCGACGGTGGTCCCGCTGCGCCGGACGAGGTGGTCCAGCAGCGAGACGACGTCACCGACGTAAGCCCGAACGGTGTGCTCCGAGAGGTCCCGCTGCAGTCGCAGGTGCTCCTCCCAGCCATCCAGGGACTCGGCCAGCGCCGGCGGCAGCGCCGCGCGCAGCTCAGCGCTCCCGGTGGCCATGGGCGCAGCGTCCGTCGGTGGGCGCTGTGGGTCAACCTGCCGCGCCGCAACCGGTGGGGCGCAACTCCCCTGCCGGCGCAGTCAGGGGGTCACCGGGCCCCTCTCGTGACCCGCCACCCGGTGCCGGTCCACTCGACCAGGTCGGCCAGCTCCAGCGCCGGCAGGACGCGGAGCACGTCGACCACCTCGCAGCCGGCGACCGCGGCCAGCCGCTCGGGCGGGGCACCGGCGCGGACCGGGCAGGCGTCCAGCACCCGGCGCGCGACGTCGGACAGCGAGTCGCGGGGCGTCGCCGGCCGTTCCGCGGGACCGGCCAGGTCCTCGCCCAGCCGGCCCACCTGCTCGACCACCTCGGCCGCCGAGGTCACCAGCACCGCGCCCCGCTCGGTGTTCCGCAGCAGCTCGTGACACCCCACGCTCATCGCCGAGGTCACGGGCCCGGGCACGGCCATCACCTCCTTGCCCAGGTCCCGCGCCCGGTTCGCGGTCGCCTGGGCCCCCGATCGCGCGGCGGCCTCCACGACCACCGTGCCCCGGGACAGTGCGGCGATCAGCCGGTTGCGCACCAGGAACCGATGCCGCAGCGCCGCGCAGCCCGGCGGCCACTCACTGACCAGCAGCCCGTCGTCCAGCACCCGGGCGAACAGGGTCGAGTGGGCGCTGGGGTAGGCGCGGTCGACCCCGCACGCGAGCACGACGACGGTCGGCGCACCGGCGGCGAGCGCCCCCCGGTGGGCCGCCGCGTCGATCCCGAACGCGCCTCCGGAGACCGTCGTCCAGCCGCGCTCCCCCAGCCCGTGGGCGAGTTCGGCAGCGACGTGCTCGCCGTACGCCGTGGACGCCCGCGAGCCCACCAGTGCCACGGACCGGTCGACCAGGTCGCCCAGCGCCCGGCTCCCCCGCACCCACAACGCCAGCGGCGGCACCAGGGCCACCGTGCGGTCCGGCTTCCGACCAGCCACCGCGCCCACACCGGCAGCCGCCAGGTCGAGGCAGTGCAACGGCACCGTCGGCCACTCGGCGTCCTCGGGCACCACCAGCCGCGCGCCGCACCGGTCGGCCCGGCTCAGGTCCTCCGCACTGCTGTCCTCCCCGGCCCGCGCCCCGGCCAGCGCCTGCACCTCTGCCGGCGCAGCACCCGCGCGGACTGCCTCCGCCGCCGCCACCGGCCCGACCCGCTCGACGAACCGCCACACGGCGATCGAGCCCGGCTCGACGGTCCGGGACAGCCACGCACGAGCGCGCCGCACCGCCGGGTCCACCGCCGCGCTCATGCCGCGACCCGCTGCAGCCGCATGCCCAGGGCCTCGGCGACCTGGTCAGGGCCCGGCGTCGAGAACCCGGCGAGGTCGGCCAGGGTCCAGGCGACCCGGAGGACCCGGTCGAAGCCGCGTACCGACAGCGCCCCACGCTCCAGCGCACGCTCGGCCAGAGCCAGCGAGCTGCGGGCCACCGGCCACCGCTCGCGCAGCAGCCGCCCTGGGACCTGGCTGTTGAGCGACAACCCGGTGCCGGCCATCCGCTCGGCCGCCGCGGCCCGTGCCGCCTGCACCCGCTCGGCCACGGCTGCGGTGGACTCGGGCGCCCCCAGGCCATCCAGCCACGCGGCCCGGGTGACTGGCGGGAGCGTGACGCGCAGGTCGATCCGGTCCAGCAGCGGCCCGGACAGCCGCGACTGGTAGCGCCGCCGTTCCAGCGCGCTGCAGGTGCAGGCCGTGTCGCCGGCGGCGCTGGCACACGGACAGGGGTTGGCGGCCAGCACCAGTTGCGCTCGACACGGGAAGGTCGCCGAGCCGTTCGCCCGGTGGATCGTCACCGATCCCCGCTCCAGCGGCTGGCGGAGCGTGTCCAGCACCGCCCGCGGGAACTCGGGAGCCTCGTCCAGGAAGAGCACCCCGCGGTGGGCCCGGCACAGCGCGCCGGGGCGGATCTGCCCAGATCCGCCCCCGACGAGGGCGGCCATCGTGGCCGAGTGGTGCGGCGCCTCGAAGGTCGGGCGGGTCACCAGCGGCGCCCCCGGCGGCAGCGTGCCGGCGATCGAGGCGATGGCGGTGACCTCGAGGGCGGCCTGCTCGTCCAGCGGGGGCAACAGCCCCGGCAGCCGTTCGGCCAGCATCGTCTTGCCGGCTCCCGGCGGGCCGCTGAGGAAGAGGTGGTGGCCACCGGCCGCGGCGACCTCCACCGCTCGCCGGCCGGCCGCCTGGCCCACCACGTCGGCGAGGTCCGGCCCCGGGGGCACCGGTACCGCCGCCGTCCGGGCGTGCGCCGGGAGGGACGCCTTGCCGGCGAGGTGGGCGACGACCTGGCCCAGGGTCGCGGCGGCGAGCACCTCGACGCCCTCGACGAGGCCGGCCTCGTCGGCGTTGTCCTGGGGCACGACCACCTGCCGGTGACCGGCCCGGGCGGCGGCCAGCACCGCGGGCAGGACGCCCCGCACCGCCCGCAGGGAGCCGTCCAGGCCCAGTTCGCCGAGCAGCACCAGGTCCTGGACGCTGGCCACCGGCAGCACCTTCGCACCGGCCAGCACAGCCACGGCCAGGGCCAGGTCGAAGCCGCTGCCCTGCTTGGGCATGGCGGCGGGCGAGAGCCCGATGGTCACCCGGCGCAGCGGGAAGTCGTGTCCGGTGTTCACCACCGCGGCCCGCACCCTGTCCACCGACTGCCGCACCACCGCGTCGGGCAGCCCGACGAGCACGACCGTCGGCACCCCGGCGGCCAGGTCCACCTCGACCTCGACCATCGCACCCTGCACGCCGACCAGTCCGACCGACCACGTCCGGGCGAGCGCCATCAGAACGCGTTCCGCAGGTGGGTCACGCGGGCCGGCCCCGAGGCCGGGACGTGCACACCGACGACGTCGAACCGGAGATCGGGAGCGTGCTGGTCGTGGGCCGCCAGCCAGGCCCTGGCCAACACCCGCAGTCGACGCCGTTTGGCGCGGGTGACCGCCTCCGCGGGGTGCCCGAAACCGGTGCCCGTCCGGGTCTTCACCTCGCAGAAGACCAGGGCGTCGCCGTCCCGGGCCACGACGTCGAGCTCACCGTCGCGGCACCGCCAGTTGCGGTCGAGCACCTGCAGGCCGGCATCGGTCAGCAGCCTGACGGCGACCCGTTCGCCGTAGGCGCCGATCGCAGCACGGTTGTCCGGCGGGGGGTCCTGGGAAGTCGACACCCGTCGACCGTGACGCCCGGCAAGCACGCCCACCAGCGCCACGGCGTGGTTGTGGACGAAGCGCCTGGCTGTGGACAGCGGCCGGCCAGGCGGTGTCAGGCCCGGTCAGCCTGGCATCGTGACGAGGAGCCGATCAGGGCAGGCGCGGCGGCGGCGGGTTGTCCGGGAGTTCGAGGTCGGGCTTGTCCAGCTCCTCGACGTTGACGTCCTTGAACGTCACCACCCGCACGTTCTTGACGAACCGGGCCGGGCGGTACATGTCCCACACCCAGGCGTCGGAGAGCTTCAGCTCGAAGAACACCTCTCCCCCGGCGTCGCGGACCTGGAGGTCGACGCTGTTGGCCAGGTAGAAGCGCCGCTCGGTCTCCACGACGTAGGAGAACTGGCGGACGATGTCCTTGTACTCGCGATAGAGCTGCAGCTCCATCTCGGTCTCGTACTTCT
>JAOPVN010000478.1 GCA_025966175.1 Modestobacter sp.
GAAGCTGAACACCCAGGCCGGGGTGACGCGGGTGATGTTCTCGGTGTTGATCTGGTCCAGCGGGCTGTACCGCTGCCCGTCGTAGGCGCCGTAGTAGGTGAGCCAGTTCTGCGGTTCGGAACGGGCGTCGAGGATGCGTTCGTACGTGACGTCCTGGGCCACCGGCGGTGCCGTCCCGGTCGCCGTGGTCATCGACCCGAAGTTGACGGCCGGCGGGGCGTCCTTGTACTCGATGTCTGGTCTGTCCTGGGTCGCGGTCATTGACTCGTCCTGTCTACGGTCGCGGTTGCTGCGGACGGTCGAGGCGAGCGGACTCCGGCACGTCGCCCTTGACGACGATCGCCCCGATCAGGCCCCGGCCCTCGTCGTTGCCGACGTTGGAGCTGAACCAGTAGTAGCCCGGGCCGTCCAGGTTGACGTGGACCGTTCCCCGGGAGTAGTTCGGCAGCCAGATCCACTGGCTGTCACCGTTGCTCGGCACGAGCGCGCAGTGGGTGTTCTGGTCGTCGTTGACGAACTCGATGTCGAGGTCGCCGCCGTGCGGCAGCACGAGGATCGAGGGATCCCAGATCAGCTGGTCGAGCACGACCCGGACCTGGGCGTGCATTCCGCCGCCGTCCCCCTCCTCGGCGTACCCGATGTTCCCGGTCGTCAGCAGCCGGCCGAGGGTGGCGTGGTTCTGCTGGTCCAACCCGATCTCGTGCAGCTCCGCGGATCTGTCCGGTGTGAGCGTCCCCATCGTCGTCTCCTCCTGGTGTGCGTTCTCCTGTCGGCACGGGCTGTCGTGGTCCGCGGTGGTCAGCCGGCGTCGGGCTTGAGGACGACCTTGATGTGGCCGTCGGAGCGCTGGCCGAAGTCGTGGTAGACGGTCGGTGCCTCGTCCAGGGGGAGTTCGTGGGACACCACGAAACTGGGCGTGGCCCGGCCCGCGGTGATCAGGTCGCGCAGCTGCCGGTCGTACCGTTTGACGTTCGCCTGTCCGGTGCCCAGGCGCAGGCCCTTGTCGAAGAGCGCCCCGATCGCCACGAGGGACATCCGCTGTCCGACGTCCTCGTCGACGAGGTCGCGGACGAAGGGCACGCAGGAGCCGGGCACGCCGAGCCCGCCCGTCGGGCGCACCGTCTGCACGAGCTGGTACAGCACCGACGCCGGCTCGTCGCGGTCGCCCGTCCAGGCCGCGAACGGGTACCCGACCGCGTCCACGCCCCGGTCGGTGCCCGCACCGTCGGTCTGGTCCCTGATCTGCTGAGCCGGGTCGCCGTCGGCGGCGTCCACCGCGATGGCCCCGATCTGTCGCGCCCTGGCCAGCCGGTCGGGGACGTCGTCCACCACGAAGACACGCGACGCGCCACAGAGGAGCGCGGAGTACGCGGCCATCAGTCCGACCGGATCGGCGCCGTACACCGCCACGGTGTCCCCCGGCGCGACGCCGGCGAGCTCGCAGCCGTGGTACCCGCTGGGGAAGACATCGGCCAGCAGCACGTAGTCGGACTCGTGCTCGGTGCCCGCGGGCAGCGGCAGGCAGTTGAAGTCCGCGCAGGGGACCCGCAGGTACTCCGCCTGGCCTCCGGCGTGCGGCCCCAGGGCCACCTGGCCCGCCGCTCCGCACGCAGCGCGCGACAGGGCGGCGGTGAGACAGGAGCCGGTGGCGCCGGCAACGCAGTTCTTGCAGAAGCCGCAGGCCACGGTGAAGGGCAGCACGACGCGGTCGCCCGGCTCCAGGGCGATCACGCCGGCGCCGACCTCCTCGATGATGCCGAGGTCCTCGTGGCCGAAGACGGTGCCCGGCTCGGCGGCCGTCCGGCCCTCGTAGATGCAGAGGTCGGACGCGCAGATGCACGTCGACGTGATGCGCACGATGACATCGTCCGGCTGCTCGATGCGGGGGTCGGGCACCTCCTCCACCGCGGCCTCGAAGGGCCCGTGATAGACCACCGCGCGCACGCTGAGTCACCTCCCCCCTGCGACTGCTTTCCCTTCCTGTCGGCGCGTCCGACGTCGTTGGAACACCGCCTACGGGCGGCTAACCTGCCGTCAGGCGACCGCGAACCGATCCTGGGACGCACCTCCCCACAGCCCAAGGGGAACGGTATGAACGGCGCGAAAGAGCCGACGAACGGCGCGTCACCCGTCACGAGCGGGGTCGCGCTCTCCGACGACAGCCTCAAGCGGATCGCCGCCGCCCGGGAACGGTTCGCCGCCGGTGCGGACACCGTGCAAGGGGTCCGGCCGGAGATCCTCATGTCGTGGTACCGGTGCCGCGAGGAGTACGAGGTCGACCCCCTCCTGGACCGGGCCCCCGCCGCGGCCGAGGGAAGCGCCCACTCGATCGAGCACGACGTGGTGTTCGCCGAGCTCGGGGGCTCGGCGGCGTGCGCCGCGGCGGAGGTCGACGGCCTCGACGGCCTCGTCACCATCGCCGACTGCGAGGGGCACGTCCTGGCGTCCTGGGGGAGCCGGCGGGTCCTGCGCCTCGCCGCGGACAGCAACCTCGTCGCCTGGTCCACCTGGTCGGAGTGGGCGAGCGGCACCAACGGCACGGGGACCGCCCTGCACAACCAGCGTCCGGTCCTGGTCAGAGGCCCGGAACACTGGTGC
>JAOPVN010000534.1 GCA_025966175.1 Modestobacter sp.
CCCGCTGGACGGCGTCCCGCCGTTCGTCTGGCACGGCTCGATCCGCAGCCCGCAGATCGCCGAGCAGGCCGCGTACTACGGCGACGGCTTCTTCCACAACCACATCTTCTGGCCCAAGGAGCACACCGAGCGGATGGTCGAGTTCTACCGCCGCCGCTTCGAGCACTACGGCCACGGCTCCGCCGACCAGGCGATCGTCGGGCTCGGTGGTCAGGTGTTCATGCGCAAGAACAGCCAGGACGCCGTGAAGGAGTTCCGCCCCTACTTCGACGTCGCCCCCGTCTACGGCCACGGCCCGTCGCTGGAGGAGTTCACCCGGGAGACCCCGCTGACCGTCGGCTCGCCCGAGCAGGTCATCGAGCGGACCCTCGGCTTCCGGGACTACGTCGGTGACTACCAGCGCCAGCTGTTCCTCATCGACCACGCCGGGCTCCCACTGAAGACGGTGCTCGAGCAGCTGGACATCCTCGGCGAGGAGGTCGTGCCGGTGCTGCGCCGCGAGTTCGCCGCGCTCAAGCCGGCGCACGTGCCCGAGGCGCCCACGCACGCCTCGCTGGTCGCCGCCGCCGGTGGCGCGAAGGACGCCACGGTCTACGCGCCGGCCGACAGCGTGACCGGGCAGGTCACCGGCTCCACCGTGGAGGGGGCGACCCGATGACCACCCGCACGATCGCGGTCGTCAGCGCCGGGCTGAGCAACCCCAGCTCCACCCGGTTGCTGGCCGACCGGCTGGCCGCCGCGACCGTGGCGGCGCTGCGGACCCGCGGGGACGACGCCACCGTCGAGGTGGTCGAGCTCCGTGGCCACGCCCGGGACCTGGCCGACAACCTGACCACCGGGTTCGCCAACGAGTCGCTGCAGGCAGCCGTCGACACGGTGGTCGGGTCGGACGCCGTGATCACGGTGACGCCGGTCTTCTCCGCCTCCTACAGCGGCCTGTTCAAGACGTTCTTCGACGTGTTGGACAAGGACGCGCTGATCGGCAAGCCCGTGCTGCTGGGCGCCACCGCGGGCACGGCGCGGCACTCGCTGGTCGTGGAGTTCGCGATGCGGCCGCTGTTCGCCTACCTGCGGGCGGTGCCGGTGCCCACCGGGGTCTTCGCGGCGTCGGAGGACTGGGCCGGCGGTGGCGACTCCGCGCTGGCCGACCGGATCGACCGGGCCGCCGGCGAACTGGCCGACGTCCTGCTCGGCCGTCCAGCGGTGCGGAAGCCGGCTGACCCGTTCGCCGACCCGACGACCTCGTTCGAGGAGCTGCTCGCCGGTCACTGACCGACTGCATGGCGGTGCCCCGCGACCGGTGGTCGCGGGGCACCGCCATGCCCGGGGACGGCCGGGAACGCCCCTTTTTCGCGTTGACCTTGATCACCTAAGCTGTGGTCGTGCGTGCCCAGGGAGTAGTGGACCGCCCGGCCGTCGCGGGGCCGGCCGACCACCTGTGCTGGGTCTTCGACGACGCCTCCTCCTTCGCCCCGGTGGCCCGCCAGTTCCTCGCCGACGGCCTGGCCCGGGGGGAGCGCCTGCTGTTCGTGGGCGACGCCGAGGGGATCGACGCCCTCCGGCAGCCCGCCACCGTGCTGCCCGACGTCGGCGAACTGGTGGCCCGAGGCGTGCTGCACGTGGTCCCGGTGGACGGCGCCTACCGGACCGGACAGTTCGACGCCGACCGTCAGCTGGAGTTCTACGACGGGGCGACCCGCCGCGCCGTGGCCGACGGGTACACGGGCCTGCGCGTCGTCGCCGACGTCACGCCGCTGGCCGTGGATCCCGGTGGGGAGGCCGATCTGGTGCGTTGGGAGCACCTCGCCGACGACTTCTTCGCCCACGGCCCCGGCATGTCGGCGATGTGCGCCTATCGGCGCGGCCGGGTCGACCCGGCTGTCCTGGCCGCAGCCGCCGCCGTACACCCGCAGGTGCACGCCCCGGACGACGTCCCGCCGTTCCGGGTCTGGTTCGACGACGGCGGCCTTGCGGTGGCCGGCGTCCTGGACGCCTTCGACGCCGACCACGCCCTCCGGGTGCTGCTCGCCTCGCACGTCGCCGGGCCCGTGGTCCGGCTGGACGTCAGCCGGGTGGAGTTCGTCGACGCCGCCGGCTACCGGGCGCTGGCCCGGTGGGCGCAGGCACTGCAGGCCCGGTCGGCACGGCTGTGCCTGGTGGGCACGAGCCGGCTGTTCCGGCGGACCTGGCAGGTGCTGGGCTTCGACCAGCTCACCGACGCCATCGTCGAAGCAGCCGGCTCGTGACCGCATCGACCGTCGCTGCCCGGCCGGCAGCGCGGTTCGAGCACTCGGCGCACTTCTACGGCGACGACCACGAGTTCCTCGCCGGCGTCGTGCCCTTCGTGCGGGAGGGCCTGGCCGCGGACGACGCGGTCGTCGTCGTCGAGCCGGCGCGTCGGCTGACGCTGCTCCGCGAGGCACTGGCCGACGATGCCGCCGCCGTCCAGTTCCACGACATGGCCGCGGTCGGCGCCAACCCCGCACGCATCCTGGCCGTGTGGCAGGAGATCGTCGCCCAGCAGGTCGCCGCCGGCCGGACGCTGCGCGGGGTGGGTGAGCCGGCCTTCGTGGGACGGCGGGAGCCCGAGCTGCTCGAGTGCCACCTCCACGAGCTGCTGCTCAATCACGCCTTCGACAGCGGCGCGCCCTGGCGGTTGCTGTGCCCCTACGACGAGCAGGGGCTGCCCCCGGCGGTGTGTGACGGCGCGCGCGCCACCCATCCGGCCTGGTCCGGCGCGACCGGGCAGGTGCACGGCCCGGCGGTGCCCGGCACCGCCGTCCAGGCGGCCTTCAGCGCGCCGCTGCCCGCTCCGCCCCGCACACCGCAGCGTGGCCGCAGCTACCGCACCGGCGACCTGCCCGCCGTGCGGCAGCTCGTCGCGGAGAACGCCAGGTCCTGGGGGCTGTCCGGGGAGCGGGTGGAGGCGCTGGTGCTCGCGGCCTCCGAACTCGCCACCAACAGCGTCCGGCACGGAGGCGGCGAGGGCGCCCTGTCGGCCTGGCGGGACTTCGGGGGCGGCGTCCTGGAGTTCACCGACGGCGGCCACCTCACCGATCCGCTGGCCGGCCGCCGCGCACCGAGCAAGGACCTGGCCGGCGGCCGCGGCCTGTACCTGGTCAACCAGTTGTGCGACCTGGTCCAGCTCCGCTCCTCGCCCGCCGGCACCACGGTCCGCGTCACCACCTGGCTCTGACCCGGCCGAGGCGCGAGCGGTGAACCATCGGGCACGGGATTCCGTAACACCAGGAGGAAGCCACCCTCACCCCTGGAGGACCCCGTGCCCATCCCCTCCCTCTCCCGGCTGGCCGCCGGGCTGAGCGCCGGCGCCCTGGCGCTGGCCCTCTCCGCCTGCGGCAGCGACTCGAACTCCGGCTCCACGTCCGCCGCGGGTGACAGCAGCAGCGCGGGGGCCACCTCGTCCAGCAGCGCGGCCGGCGACGCGGCGGACAGCACCGGGACGACCGTCACCGCGACCGAGGCGGACTTCTCGATCACCCTGTCCAGCAGCACGCTGACCGCCGGCATCCCCGCCGCGATCGCCGAGGTGCAGCTGCAGGACGGCGACGGCACCGTGCTGATGGCCGGCTCCCCCACCCGGTGAGCCCATGCCTGCTTCCCGGCGACCCGGGTAGGGAGCC
>JAOPVN010000539.1 GCA_025966175.1 Modestobacter sp.
GGGCGTTGCCGGCCAGCGCCGGGGGCACGGGCAGGACGGCGGCCACCCGGGTGCGGCGCGCGGCCTCGACGACCCGGCGCACGTCCAGATAGGACTCCGTGGCCGCCGCCGGCCCCAGCAGCACCGACTCGTCGGCCATCCGGACATGCCGGGCCTCGCGCTCGGACTCCGAGTACACCGCCACGGCCTTCACACCGAGTCGTGCACAGGCCCGGATCACCGCGCAGGCCATGGGCCCCCGACCGGCCACCAGCACGCTCTCCACGGCCGCCTGGACCACGTCGTTCCCCCCGTTCCGGCTCCCGCCGGGCTCGTCCTCCGCGCCCCTGGCCGGTCCACCGGGGCACCGTGCACCACCGCACGCCCCCGCACCGGCCCGTGAGACCCTTGCGGGGTCAGCTTGGCCGGTCTCGGGGTGCTCCGCACCCTCGCCGGTCCCGATCAGCAACTCGGGTCGCTGAGGCCCGGGCCAGCACCGACGACAGTGAGGAGGGCAGCGATGTCCAAGCGTGGACGCAAGCGGCGCGCCCGCAAGAAGAGCGGCGCCAACCACGGCAAGCGCCCCAACGCCTGAACGGCAGCCGGGTGAGCGCCTCTCCCGCCTCAGGCGGAGGGGCGCTCCCCCGGGCTCTCGCTGCTGACCCGCTCGACACTGGCCCGCTCCACCCACACCTGGGTGCCGCCCTCCTCGAAGGAGACGGTCGTCAGCTGCACCTTGATCCGGTCCCGCAGGCCCACCGGCGTGGGGTCACCGCCGCAGCGCCGCCGGACCAGCGCCTTGAACTCCTGCTCGATGCCGAACTGCCGCAGGCACGGCGAACAGTCCTCGAGGTGCTCGGCGATGACCGCCCGGCGGGCGTCGTTCGTCTCGTGGTCGAGGAACTCGAACACGTGGGAGAGGACGTCGTCGCACGAGGTGATCTCGGCGTCGTCGTGTGTGGCGTGCGCGCCGTCGTGAGCGTCGGTGGTCACGAGTGCGCCTCCTCGGATGCTCCGGCGCGGACGAAGCCGCGCTCACGGGCGTAGTCGGCCAACAACTTCTGCAGACCGCGACGACCGCGGTGCAGCCGGGACATCACCGTGCCGATGGGCGTGCCCATGATCTCGGCGATCTCCTTGTAGGCGAACCCCTCGACGTCGGCGAGGTAGACCGCCAGCCGGAAGTCCTCCGGCAGCTGCTGCAGGGCCTCCTTGATGTCGGAGTCCGGGAGGTGGTCCAGCGCCTCGATCTCGGCCGAGCGCAGCCCGCTGGAGGTGTGCTCCTCCGCCGCGTACAGCTGCCAGTCCTGCACCTGATCGGTGGGGTACTGCTGCGGCTGCCGCTGCTTCTTGCGATAGCTGTTGATGTAGGTGTTCGTCAGGATCCGGTACAGCCAGGCCTTGAGGTTGGTGCCCTCGGCGAACTGGTGGAACGCGGAGTACGCCTTGACGAAGGTCTCCTGGACGAGGTCCTCGGCGTCGGGGGGGTTGCGGGTCATCCGCAACGCCGCCGGATAGAGCTGGTCCAGGTAGGGCAGCGCATCCCGCTCGAACCGGGCGTCGCGTTCAGCGCGGCTCTCGGCCTCGGCGGCTCGACTGCCGTCGGCCCGGGCCTCCGGGGTCTCCTCGGGGGCCGGCACAGGCGTCTGTCCGGCCGGGGCGTCGACCGTGGGCTCCTCGGGCACCGACCGTCCTCTCTGTGGCACCCGGGAACGGGTCACCACATCAGTCGATCCTAGCCGGGTGCGGTCGGGTCGGCCGGGGGGACGGCGGGAGGGCGCGGAGCCACGCGCGATGCGCGTCGGGACGCCCGAGGCTGTGCTGCTCACGGTCCGTGCAACGGCACCCGGGTGGGTCCGATTCCCCGAACGGGTGAGTTCGCCGCCACGGCCGCGCCGGAACCCGTGCGACGGACGGCGGCCGGTCTCCTAGGCTGCTGCGCCGTGGCGGCGACCCCGGCGGTGCGGACCCTGGACCAGGCCCGAGCGACCTACACCCTGCACGAGTACGACCCCGACGACGCTGCGGCCGCCGGATCAGGGGGGCACGGGTACGGCGAGGTCGCCGTCGCCGCGCTGGGCGCCGACCCGGCGAAGGTGTTCAAGACCCTCGTCACCCGGGTCGACGGGGCGCTCACCGTCGCCGTCGTCCCGGTCAGCGGCCAGCTGGACCTCAAGGCGCTGGCCGCCGCGGCCGGCGGACGGAAGGCCGCGATGGCCGACCCCGCCGACGCCGAACGGAGCTCCGGCTACGTGCGCGGCGGGATCAGCCCGCTCGGCCAGCGCAAGGCGCTGCCCACGGTGGTCGACCAGAGCGCGCTGGGCTTCGCGACCGTGCTGGTCAGCGCCGGCCGGCGCGGCCTCCAGGTCGAGCTGGACCCGGCCGACCTGGTCCGGCTGACCCGGGCGCGGACCGCCGCGATCACGCGCTGAACCGGGTCAGCCGTAGAGGGTCAGCAGCTGGTCGACCGGGGCGAAGTCGTCGGTGAGGACGACGGCGTCCCCGATGAACCCGGTGAGCTCGGCACCCGCGGCCACCTGCCAGGCCAGCCGGTGCTCGGCCAGCGCGGCGGCGAGCTGCCCGACCGGCAGCGCCCGCCGGGAGGCGACCGCGACGACGTTGCCGCCGTCCTCCCCGGCCAGCACCGGCGCGCGGGCCAGCAGGAGGACCTCGGGGAAGACCTCCCGCAGGGTGGCCAGCTCGGCGCGGACGAAGGACAGCGGCGGGTTGTCGATGAGGTTGACCGCGTAGACGCCGTCCGAGGTCAGCGCGTCGTCCACCAGCCGCAGGGCCTCGACGGTGGTCAGCTGCCACGGCACCGACAGCCCGCCGAAGGCGTCCCCGACCACGAGGTCGCGTTCGCCGGCCGGCTCGTCCTGCAGCCCGACCCGCGCGTCCCCGACCCGCACCTGCAGCTGGTCGGAGGTCTGCAGCCCCAGCTCGTCGGTGTCCAGCTCGACCACGCCCGGGTCGACCTCCAGCACCCGGCTGACCGTGCCCGGGCGCACCGCGGCCAGGTAGCGCGGCAGCGTCAGTCCGCCGCCGCCCATGTGCAGCGCCGACAGTGGCGCACCGGCCGGGGCCAGCACGTCGATGACCGAGGCGATCGCCCGGACGTACTCGAACTCCAGGTGCGTGGGGTCGGCCAGGTCGACGTAGGAGTGCCGCAGCGTGTCCAGCAGCAGTACCCGGCCGGTCGCGCCGTCGGCCTCCCCCCGGGCGCAGTGGTAGGCGGTCTCCCGCTCGCAGGGCGTGGGCGCCAGCGCGGCGAGCACCGGCGCGGCGACCGCCAGGACCAGCAACGCGACCGGCAGCCGCCCGGCGACCCCCAGCGCGCGGCGGCGCAGCAGCACGGCCAGCGCCAGCCCGGCCAGGACGACGAGCACCCCGGTGCCCACCAGGATCACGCTGCTGGGCAGCAGGGCCACCAGCACGAACCCGGTTGCGAAGGTGGCCACGATGCCGCCGAGGGTGCCGATGCCCGACAGCCGGCCCACGACCGACCCGGTCTCGGCCAGGGTGCCCAGTTGCAGGGCCACGACCATCGGCGGCACCGCCGACAGCAGCGCCGCGGGCACGATGACGGCGACCGCGGCCAGCACCAGCACGTTGCCGGCCTGCGCGCCGGTGAGCAGCGCTCCGGCGAAGCGGACCAGCGGCAGCACCGCGACCACCAGCGCACCGCCGGCGACCAGCAGCGGAGCGATCAGCCGCCGGGGGTCGGTGCGGTCGGCGGTCGCGCCGCCGGCCCAGGCGCCGATCGCGATGGCCGCCAGCGCGAAGCCGATGACGGCGGTGCTGGTCTGCAGGGTGATGCCGACGTAGGGGGCGATGAGCCGCAGCCCGACGACCTCGAGCACCAGCACGGAGCCCGACGCCAGGAAGGTGACGCCGGCGGCGATCCAGTCCGGCAGCGCGCGCGAGCCGCGAACCTGCTCGGTGGTCGGTGGCTCCGCGGTCTCCCGGTCGGCCATGCTCAGAACAGTGCCGGCTGGTCGGCCGGGACGCTGACCTGTTCCTGGCGGCTGGTCAGCTGCGGGCCGTTGTTGGCCACGTTGCCGACCGCGGGGCTGACCGGGCGGATCTCCAGCCGCTCGACGTACTCCGGCGGCGTCGGCAGCGCCAGCTCGGTGACGTCCTCCCGGGCCGGGTCCAACCAGTCGGCCCAGCGGTCCCGGGGCAGCACCAACGGCATCCGGGGGTGCACCTCGGTGAGCGCGCCGACGGCCGGGGCGGTGACGACGGTGCAGGTGTAGAGCCGGTCCTCGCCGCGGCCCCACACCTCCCAGAGCCCGGCGAAGGCCAGCCCTCCGCCGTCCTCCGGCGTCACGTAGTACGGCTGCTTGCCGGGGGCGCTCTGCCGCGGCGCCCACTCGTACCAGCCATCGGCAGGGACCAGGCAGCGCCGGGTGGCGGCGGCGGTGCGGAACGCCGGCTTCTCGGTCAGCGACTCGACCCGGGCGTTGAGCATCCGGTTGCCGACCGAGGCGTCCTTGGCCCAGGAGGGCACCAGCCCCCAGCGCACCGCCCGCAGCTCACGGTGGCCGCCGCCGGTGAGGGCACCCTCGGCGTCCCGCTCCTTCTTGTGCCGGACCACGTACACGTCCTTGGTGGGGGCCACGTTGTAGTCGGCCGGCAGCGGGGTCTGCCCCTCGGCGGCGACGGCCTCGAACTCGACCACCAGGTCCTCGGGACGGCGGCTGGCGGCGTAGCGACCACACACGGCGATCTCCTCCCGGACGGACGACGCAACCGAGCCTAGGTGCGGCCACCGACAGGCGCCCTCCCCCGCGGTGCGTGCTGTCGGAGGCAGGGGGTAGGACGGTGGGACATCCGACTGAGCAGTACGACGGAGGCACGACGACGTGACGACCACCCAGGCCCCCTCAACCGAGCAGCCGAAGACCGCCAGCGAGGCGGGCGCCCGCCCGTACGCGACGGTCAACCCCTACACCGGCAAGACCGAGAAGGAGTTCCCCTTCCTGGACAGCGGGGAGATCGACGGCGTGGTGGAGAAGGCCCACGCTGCCTTCCTCGACTGGCGCCGCCGCACCCCCGAGGAGCGCGCAGCGGTGGTGAAGAAGGCCGCCGAGCTGATGCGCGAGCGGCAGGACGAGCTCGCCGCCCTGATCACCCGGGAGATGGGCAAGCGGATCCAGGAGGCCGCCGGCGAGGTGCAGCTGGCCGCCAGCATCCTGGACTACTACGCCGACAACGGGCCGCGGTTCCTCGAGCCCAAGCCGATCGACGTCATGCAGGGCGAGGCCGTGGTCGTCAACGAGCCGACCGGCGTGCTGCTGGCGATCGAGCCCTGGAACTACCCGCTGTACCAGGTAGTCCGGGTGGCCGGGCCGAACCTGGTGCTGGGCAACACCGTCCTGCTCAAGCACGCCGAGCTGAACCCGCAGTGCGCGCTGGCCCTGGAGCAGCTGTTCCGCGACGCCGGCGTACCCGAGGGCGTCTACACCAACCTGTTCCTGAGGATCGCCGACGTCGAGCAGGTGATCGCCCACCGGTACGTCGAGGGCGTCACCCTCACCGGCAGCGAGCGGGCCGGGAGCAGCGTCGCCCAGCTGGCCGGCAAGCACCTGAAGAAGTCGGTGCTCGAGCTGGGCGGCAGCGACCCGTTCATCGTGCTGGACGCCCCCGATCTGGGCCGCACGGTCAAGGCCGCGACCATGGCGCGGATGGCCAACACCGGCCAGGCCTGCATCGCCGCCAAGCGGATCATCGTCCTGGACGAGGTCTACGACCAGGTCGTCGGCGGCCTGCAGCAGGCCTTCGCCACCTTCACCCCCGGCGACCCGGCCGACCCCTCGACGACGCTGGGCCCGGTGTCCTCCGAGCGCGCCGCGGCGGACCTCGCCGCGCAGATCCAGGACGCCGTCGACAAGGGCGCGACCGTGCTGGTCGGCGGTGGCCGCCCCGACCACGACGGCGCCTTCGTCAACGCGACGTTGCTGGCCGACGTCACGCCGGACATGCGGGCCTACCGCGAGGAGCTGTTCGGGCCGGCGGCGGTCGTCTACCGGGTCGCGAACGAGGAGGAGGCGGTCGCGCTGGCCAACGACAGCGAGTTCGGTCTGTCCGCGGCCGTCTACGGCAGCGACCCCGAGCGCACCCGCGCGGTCGCCGACCAGCTGGAGTCCGGGATGGTCTGGATCAACCAGCCCTCGGGCTCCTCCCCCGAGCTGCCCTTCGGCGGGGTGAAGCGCTCCGGCTACGGGCGCGAGCTCTCCGAGCTGGGCATGTTCGAGTTCGCCAACCGCCGGCTGGTGCGCACCATGCCGGCCAAGAAGCAGGCGGCCCCGGCCCAGCCCGTCGCCGGGTGAGGCAGCGGCTCCGGGCGCTGCCGCGGCAGCGCCCGGAGCTGTCATCCTCTGTACCCATGAGGTTCTCGACGACGGTCGAACTGCACGGCAAGACGGCCACCGGCATGGCCGTGCCGCCGGAGGTGGTCGACTCGCTCGGTGGCGGCAAGAAGCCGGCGGTCTCGGTGACCGTCGGCGGGCACACCTACCGCAGTTCCATCGCCAGCATGGGCGGCCGCTTCCTGATCCCGCTCAGCGCGGAGCGCCGCTCGGCGGCCGGGGTCGCCGCCGGCGACGAGGTCGAGGTGGACGTCGAGCTGGACATCCAGCCCCGGGAGGTCGAGGTCCCGGCGGACCTGGCCGCGGCGCTGGACGCCGAGCCGGTGGCGCGGGCGCGGTTCGAGGCCCTGTCGTACAGCAACCAGCTGCGGCACGCCCTGGCAGTCGACGGTGCCAAGACCGAGGCGACCCGGCAGCGACGGGTCGCCGCCGCCGTCGCCACGTTGGTCGAGGAGGCCGGCAGGGCAGGATGAGCGGCATGGTCGAGGTCTGGCAGTCGCCGTCCCGCAGCACACCGGTGGACGCCGTCGTCACGCTGCCCGGTTCCAAGTCGATCACCGCGCGGGCCCTCGTGCTGGCCGCGATCGCCGACGGCCCGAGCCGGCTGGTGCGGCCACTGCGGGCCCGCGACACCGACCTGATGGCCGCGGGCCTGCGGGCACTGGGCATCGGGATCGCCGAGGACGGGGACGACTGGCTGGTCACCCCCGGCGAGCTCCGCGGACCGGCCGACGTCGACGCCGGGCTGGCCGGCACCGTGCTGCGGTTCCTGCCGCCGGTCGCCGCGCTGGCCACCGGCCCGGTGCGGCTGGACGGCGATCCCCGGCTGCGCGACCGCCCCAACGCCGGCCTGATCGCCGGCCTCCGCGACGCGGGGGTCGAGGTCGACGACGGCGGTCGCGGGCGCGCGCCGTTCACCGTGCACGGCACCGGGTCGGTTCGCGGTGGCGCCGTCGCCGTCGACGCCAGCGAGTCCAGCCAGGTGGTCTCCGGGCTGCTGCTGGCCGCCGCCCGCTTCGACGAGGGGCTGGACCTGGCGCTGACCGGTGGTGTGCCGTCGATGCCGCACGTGGAGATGACCGTGCGCACGCTGGCCGAGCACGGTGTCGCGGTCACCGCCACCGAGCGCGGCTGGCGGGTCTCCCCCGGACCGATCGCCGCCCTGGACCGGGTCATCGAGCCCGACCTCTCCAACGCCGCTCCCTTCCTCGCCGCGGCGCTGGTGACCGGCGGCCGGGTGACCGTGCGCGACTGGCCGACCGACACGACGCAGCCGGGCGCGCAGCTGGACCGGCTGCTGTCGGCGATGGGCGCCGACGTCGTGCGCACTCCCGAGGGCCTGCAGGTCACCGGCGGGAGCCGGATCGCACCGCTGGAGGCCGACCTCGGCGACGTCGGGGAGCTGACCCCGGTGCTCGCCGCGTTGTGCGCGCTGGCCGACGGGACCTCCCGGCTCACCGGGATCGCGCACCTGAGGGGACACGAGACCGACCGGCTGCAGGCGCTGGACGAGGTGCTGAGCGCCGTCGGCGCGCGGGTGCAGCAGCTGCCCGACGGGCTGGTCATCGAGCCGGGCCCGCACCGGCCGGCCCGGGTGGACTCCTACGCCGACCACCGGATGGTGATGGCCGCCGCGGTCCTCGGGCTCGCGGTGGAGGGCGTGGAGGTGGCCGACCCGGGCGCGGTCGGCAAGACGTTGCCGGACTTCCGGGAGCGCTGGGCGGGGCTGCTGGGCGAGCCCGCTGGGGTGGCTTCTTGAGTCGCCGCATGGACAGCCGGTCGGACGAGGACGACGTCCGGGTCCGGGCCACCCGGCACGGCTCCCGACCCCGCACCCGCACCCGGCCCGCGCACGACGAGGCGGTGCCCGGACTGGTCATCGCCGTCGACCGCGGCCGGATGACCGTGCGGGTCGAGGGCCCCGAGGGCGCCCCGGTGGAGGTCACCGCGATGCGCGCCCGCGAACTGGGCAAGCACGGCGTCGTCGTCGGCGACCGGGTGCGGGTGGTCGGGGACACCTCCGGCCGGACCGACAGCCTCGCCCGGATCGTCACCATCACCGACCGGGTCACCTCGCTGCGCCGCACCGCCGACGACACCGACCCCACCGAGCGCATCGTGGTGGCCAACGCCGACCAGCTCGTCATCGTCACCGCCGTCGCCGACCCGGAGCCGGCGCTCGGCTTCCTGGACCGCTGCCTGGTCGCCGCCTACGCCGGCGGGCTCCAGCCGCTGCTGTGCCTCACCAAGACCGACCTGGCCAGCCCGCAGCCGCTGCTGGACCGCTACGCCGGCCTGGACGTCCAGGCGGTCCCGATGTCGCGCGAAGCCCCGCTGGACGAGCTGCTGGAGCGGCTCGAGGGCCGGATGAGCGTGCTGGTCGGGCAGTCCGGCGTCGGCAAGTCGACGCTGGTCAACCGGCTGGTGCCCGACGCCTTCCGGGCCACCGGCGACGTCAGCAAGATCGGCAAGGGCCGGCACACGTCGTCCTCGGTGGTGTTGCTGGACCTGCCCGGTGGCGGCACGGTGATCGACACCCCGGGGATCCGGTCGTTCGGCCTCGCGCACGTCACCCCGCAGGACGTGCTCGCCGCCTTCGACGACCTGGCCGAGGCCGCCGTGGACTGCCCGTCCGGCTGCGGGCACGGCGCCGAGGACCCGGGGTGCGCGCTGGACGCCTGGGCCGAGGCCGGCCCACCGGCCCGCCGGGAACGGCTGGCCAGCCTCCGCCGGCTGATCGCCGCGGTCGGCCAGCTCGGCCCCGGCTACTGACGAAGGACCACCCTTCCCCCCACGCCTCGCAAGCTCGGCACGGGGCCCTGAAGGGCGGCCCTCAGATCGGGCGCGCGTGCAGCGGCCGCTCCAGGCAGCCACCTGTCCCGTCGGGGCGCAGTTCATAGGCGCGGGCGCCGGGGCGCACCGTCACCACCTCGGCCAGTTCGGTGCCGACGTAGTGCAGGCCGACGCCGTCCTCCGTGGCGTACCCGGCGGGCAGCTCCCCGGCGGCGACCAGGCTCCGGTAGACCGCCCGGCGCGGCTGGCCGGCCATGTCGTCGTGGACCCCGTTGCTGTGGGGCAGCAGCCCCAGCCCGTCGGTGAAGGGCGCCAATCGGCTCGATGCCTCGTAGGACCATGCGTCGGTCGGGCCGCCCACGTGCCAGCACAGACTGCCCGCGCTCGGCCCGGCGAGCACGACGCCTGCCTCCCAGCACTCCCGCAGCACCGCCGGCAGACCGTGCGCCCGCCAGACCGCCATGAGGTTCACCACGCTGCCGCCCTCGACGAGGATCACGTCCTGGGTCAGCAGATGGGCGGGCAGGTCGGGGACGCTGGGCTGCGGGAACAGCCGCAGCACGCTGAGGACGACGTCGTCCCGGCCACCGAACACGCGCTGGTACGCGGAGACCGCGGCCGGGTCGTCGCCCACCGCCGTCGGCACGTAGCAGAGCCGCACCGGGCCCTCGGTGACCCGCCGGGCCGCCCCGAGGGCCAGCACGTGCTCCAGCAACGGACGGTTGCCCCGCTCCCCCGGCCGGGGCTCGAGCACCCCGGAGAAGGCGAACACCTGACGCCGCACCCGCAGACCTCCCGCTCAGACCTCGACGTATCCACCGGAGCGCCAGTACACGCCGCCCTCGCGGGTCAGCAGCGCCTCGTCCACCAGGTATCGGCGCAGTGCGGCCACATCGGGGTGCCACGCCGCGAGCAGTGCGTTGACCTCACGCTCGGGATAGCGGACGCCGGGCTCGAAGACGTGCACCAGGTGCTCCAGGACGACCCGCCGCTTGCTGTGCTGGGCCGGGATGGAGACCAGCCGCCCCTCGCGCAGGAACGTCCGCAGCACGGCGTCCTCGGCCGGGTCCTCCGACAGCCGCTGCGCCGGCGGGGCCTGCGCGGCCGCCGAGCGCGCCGCCTCCCCGAAGCGCTCGGTGTGCAGCGCCAGCGCGTGCCCGTCCCGGTG
>JAOPVN010000564.1 GCA_025966175.1 Modestobacter sp.
CCGTCGGCCGCCGGCAGCAGCCGGCACATCCCGCCGGCCGCGGTGCGGCCCCGGCGGCGCAGGCCCAGAGTGCCCGCCCGACCGGCCAGCAGGACGGCGGGGTCGACGGCCGGCCGTGCGTCCAGCCGGTCGCCGGCGTCCTCGAGCGTGGTCACCAGGTCCTGGACGACGTCGACCATGCCCGCCGGACCCGCCACGGGCGCACCGCCTGGTTCACCGGTCAGCGCCATCAGCCCGGACCCGGCCCAGCGTTCGAGCGCGCAGGTCGGGGCGCGGTGGGGCCGAGCGCATCCCGTTCCCATGTCGCTGGCATGGTAACGAGGCCGCGCTCCAGGTCGGGGCGCAGAGAGGACGTCGACTCGTGCCTGGAGCAGGTCCGGTCCCGGCCCGCGCGCTGCCGCAGCTGCTGGCCGGCTACGCGGGGCTGCCCGAGGCGCTGGACCCGCTGCTGGGGATGCCGTTGCTGGTCGTCGACCTGGAGGGCGCTGGACCTGCGGACCTGGCGCCGCTGCGGTCGCGGCCGGCGTGCGTCGTGATCGGCGTGCACCGGGCCGCCGAGCCCCTTCCCGACGTCCCGGCGGAGCTCGTCGACGTCCTGCTCTGCCCGGTGACCGGTCCGCCCGCCCCCTGGGTCGGCGTTCCCGACGTCGATGCGGCGGTCGCCACCGTGGCCGCGGCGGTACGCGCCGCCCCGCAGGCAGCGACCGTACTGATCCAGCTGCTCCGCCTGGCGGAGCGCCTGGCGCCCGCGGATGCGGTGGTCGCGGAGTCCTTTGCCTACGCCACGCTGCAGGCCGGCGCCGAGCACCGGGCGTGGCTGGCCGGCCGGACCCCGCGCCGCCGACGCAGGTCGGGCGGCCCGGCGGTGCTCGTCGAGCGACGCGGCGAGACCCTGCTGCTGACCCTCAACCGGCCCGAGGTGCGCAACGCCTACGACGCCACGGTGCGCGACGGTCTGGCGGAGGGCTTCCGGCTGGCCCTGGCGGACGACGGGCTGCGCCACATCGAGCTGCGCGGCAGCGGCCCGGACTTCTGCGCCGGCGGCGACCTGACCGAGTTCGGGACGACGCCGGACCCGGTGACCGCACACCTGGTGCGCACCACCGCCGGCGCGGCCCCCCCGCTGCTCGCCGTGGCCGACCGGGTGACCGTGCACCTGCACGGCAACTGCATCGGCGCGGGCATCGAGGTCCCGGCCTTCGCCGCCCGGGTGCTCGCCGCCCCGGACACCGTGCTCCGGCTGCCGGAGATCGGCATGGGGCTCATCCCCGGCGCCGGGGGCACGGTGAGCATCACCCGACGGATCGGCCGGCACCGGACCGGCTGGCTCGCGCTGACCGGTCAGCCGCTGCCCGCGCTCCAGGCCCGCGACTGGGGACTCGTCGACGAGGTCCGGCCGGTCCCGGGCTGAGCGTCAGCCGGCCGACGGGACGCCGAGCCCGCGGCCCCGCTTGATCAGCCCCCGCACGTCCCCGATGCCCAGCACCGCGACGGGGTCGGGCCCATGCCTTCCCACGGCGTGGAACTCCGTCGACCAGTCGCCCTGCACGAGCTCCCAGCTGTCGGCCAGCCCGGGCATCCCCTGCCCGTCCAGCCGGACGCCCACCTGCTCGGTCCACATCGTGGGCACCACGTCGAGGACCTCCTGCTCGATCCCGAGCAGTGACCGGGCCGCGTGCCGGGCGGTGAGCGTGGGCAGGGACCAGTGCTCCACCCGGTGGGGGCCGCCGCCGAAGCGGGGATAGGGGAACCGCGCGACGTCGCCCACGGCGACCACGCCCTCGGCGCCCAGCACCGACAGCCGGCCGTCGGTCAGCACGCCGTTGGTGAGGTCCAGGCCGTTGCCCGCCAGCCACTCCACCTCCGGGTGGCTGCCCACCGCCTCGACGACCACGTCGGCGGCCACCTGGCTGCCGTCGTCGAACTCCACCCCGGTGACCCGGTCCGTCCCGAGGTAGCGGACCGGCAGCCGGCCGAGCAGGAAGGTGACCCCCCGGTCGGCGTGCCGGCGGGCGAGCTCGCCGCCCACCTGGGCGCCCAGCGCGCGCAGCAGCGGCACCGGCTCGGGGGCGCTCACGGTGACCGGGCAGCCGAGGTCGACGGCGGTCGAGGCGAGTTCCATGCCGACCAGCCCGGCGCCGACGACGAGGAGCCGCCGTCCCGGACCCAGGTCCGCGGCCAGCGCCCGGGCGTCGTCGATCGTGCGCAGCACGTGCCGGCCGGGGACCGGGCCGGGGAGGGAGAGCCGGCGGGGGCGCAGCCCGGTGGCGACGACCAGCCCGTCGAAGTCGAGGGTCGCGCCGTCGGTCAGGGTGAGCCGGTGCGCGCCGAGGTCGGCGGCGGCTACCGCGGTGCCCAGGCACCAGCTGACGTCCGCCGTAGCGGCGCGCTGGGGGAAGCGCAGCTCGTCGACGTCCACGCCGGCGGTCAGCGCGGCCTTGGACAGCGGCGGGCGGTTGTACGGCGGGTGCGGCTCCGCGCCGACGACGGTGAGCGGGCCGACGTGCCCCGCGGCGCGCAGCGCCTCTGCGGACCGCAGACCGGCCAGCCCGGCCCCGACCACCACGACGTGTTGCATCGCTGTCCCTCTCTCCCGGTGCGGAGGGCCGTCCGCACCGGAAGATCGGCGCCGACGGCGTTCCCACCGATGATGACAGAGACGTCAGAAACGGGGCGCGGGGGCGCGGTCCCGGCGGCTCGGCGCCGGCACCGCGCCCGGGGTCACCGGGTGGCTGCCGGGGCCCGCTCGGCGATGCCGATCAGCACCTGCGCCAGCTCCTGCGGCCGGCTCAGGAACGGCGAGTGCCCACCGGGGAACTCGACCAGCTCGGAGCCCAGCCGCCCGGCGGAGACCGCCCGTGCCCAGGCCGGCGGGACGGCGGCGTCCTCGGTCATCACCACAGAGGTGGCCGGCACGTCGGGCCAGGTGTCGATCGGACACGTCTCGGTGAAGACGGTCAGCGCGTTGGCGCGCAGCCGCTCCCACGCCCGCCGGGCCAGCGGCTCGGGCACGTCGGGGTAGAAGTACGTCCGCGAGCGGTTCCAGGAGAAGGCCCCCCGGCCGAGCTCGTCGGGCTCGCTGTCGTCCATCGGCATGCTGATGGCGGTCTGCCCCTCGGCCGTACCCAGGTACTCCAGGAAGGCCTGCCCCGGGACCGGCACCATGGCGCCCAGGAACACCATGTGCCGGACCGGCCGCAGGGACGCCAGCACCGGCAGCGCCAGCCCGCCCATGGAGTGGGCGACGGCCACCACGTCGTCGGAGACCCCGTCGAGCGCCGCGGCCACCGCACCGGCCCACTCGGCCGCCCCCGCAGCCGGGTCGTCGATCGGCATGTCCGGGGCGACGACGCCGAAGCCGGCCGCCTCCAGCTCCGGGGTCAGCAGTTCCCAGCACCAGCCGCCGTGCTGGCCGCCGTGCATCAGTGCGAACGTCGTCATCGCTGCCGCCTCGTCGTCATCGCCTCGTCATCCGTCCGGTCAGAACTGGGGCTGCTGCGGGCGGGCCTTCAGGTAGCCCCCGGCGTCGATGCGCAGCTGCATGCCCGTCACGAACTTCGACTCGTCGGACACCAGGAACAGCACCGCCTGCGAGATGTCGTCGGGCTCGACGAAGCCGACCGGCATGGCGTTCATCGCGGGGAACGCGGGCAGCGCGTCCTCCCGCGTCGGGTTCGGCAGGTCGGGGCGGAAGAGCTTGTACATGATGTCGCTGTTGAGCATGTGGGTGTTGACGTTCGTCGGGTGGACGGCGTTGGCCCGGATGCTGCGGGGCGCCAGCACGAGCGCCAGGTCGTTGATGAACGAGGCCACGGCCCGCTTGGCCCAGGTGTAGCCCTGCCCGCCGGGACCCGCGGCCGGGTTGTCCGTCGTCGAGGGCAGCATCGCCGCCAGCGAACCGGTGGCCACGATGGACGCCCCGTCGGCCAGGTGCGGCAGGGCCGCCTCGACCGCGTTCACGACGCCGACGAAGTCGACCTGGACGGCGTCGAGGAAGGCCTGCGGATCGGGGTGACCCAGCGGCGCGATGCCGGCCTGGGCGACGACCGCGTCCAGCTTCCCGAGCTCGGTGATGCCCTGCTCGAGGGCGGCGCGGAGGCCGGCGCGGTCGCGGACGTCGGCCTTGAGCGCCACCACCCGGCGGTCCAACGCCTCGATGAGCTTCACGGTCTCGTCGAGGTCGCTCTGCCGGGACATCGGGTACTCGTTGGTGGCGATGTCCTCCAGGCTGTCCACGGCGATGATGTCGGCGCCCTCCGCGGCCAGGCGCAGCGCGTGCGCGCGACCCTGCCCACGCGCTGCTCCGGTGATGAAGACGACCTTGCCCTCGACGCGACCCATTCGACTGTCCTCACTGACGGTGGAGAGACCCGGGGACGTGCTGCCCCCGGGGGGCGTGGTCGGTGACCACGCAGATCGTGTGCACCCGGTGTGCCCGGGGCGGGAGATGGGACCGGTGCCTCGCCGGCCCGGTCCGGTGCTCAGCGCCGGCGCGGCTCGACCGGCCCGACGGTCACCGAGATCGCCTGCTCGGGACAGGAGTTCGCGCCGGAGTGAGCGTCCTCGGCCAGGTCGTCGGGGAGGGTGCCGTCGCCGGTCACCTGCCCGTAGCCGTCGTCGTCGTCGGTGAAGACCCGGGGTGCCAGCGAGTAGCAGCGCCCGTGTCCGGTGCACAGGTCGCGGTCGACCGCCACCTTCACCGGCCGCTCGCCTCCCCGCCGCCGAGGACGAGATGGAGGGACGTCAGCCCGATGGTCCCGCGAGGCCACTTCACGGTGGGCTCGGTCCCGGGCGCGATGGCGTACTCGGGGAAGCGCTTGTGCCACTCCTCGTAGAACAGCCGCATCTCGAGGCGGGCCAGGTGCGAACCGAGACAGCGGTGCGGGCCCATCCCGAAGCTGACATGTGGGTTCTCGGGCCGGTGGAAGTCGATGCTGTACGGATCGGCGAACAGGTCCTCGTCGCGGTTGGCGACAGCGAGGAAGGACATGACCCGGGTGCCCGCGGGCAGCTCCTGACCACCGATGACCGTGGCCTCGGTGGTCAGTCGTGGCACGAAGGGAGCCGGCGGGTCCAGCCGGGTCAGCTCCTCGACCGCGGCCTCGATCAACGACGGGTCGTCGACCAGTTCCTGGCGCCGGTCGGGGTTCCTGGCCAGCCGTTCCATGCCGAAGCCGAGGGTGTCGGTCACGGTGTCCAGACCCGCCAGCACGAACAGGAAGCACAGGCCCAGCGCCTCCTCGGTGGACAGCTCGTCCTCGCCCTCCAGGCACAGCAGCTGGCTGAGGACGTCGTCGCCCGGCACGCCGCGCCGTGTCTGGACCAGGTGGGTCAGGTAGCCGAACAGCTCGCCGGCCTTCTGCTGCCCCTGGACGAACACCTCCGAGTCGGCGGTCGCGCCCGCGCCGGCCGCGTCGCTGAGTGCGAGGCAGGCGTCCTTCCACTCGATGAACTGGTCCCGCTGTTCCAGCGGCAGCCCGAACAGGGTCAGGAAGGCCTGGGTGGGGAAGACGCCGGCCACCTCGGAGATGAACTCGACCTCGTCCCGGTCCGCGAGCGGGTCCAGCAGGTCGGCGAGCTGCTGGCGCAGCGAGTCCTCGAGCTGGCGCATCCGCCGCGGGCTGAAGAACGGCTGCAGGATCCGTCGGTAGCGGGTCTGCTCCGGCGGGTCGAACCCGATCGGCACCATCGGGACGGGGCTGCCGAGCATGTCGAAGACCTGCTTGGAGGAGAAGATGCCCGGCTCCCGCATGGCGGCCTGCACGGTGTCCACGGCAGTGAGTGCGTAACCGCCGTCGTACCGGACGACGTCCCCGGCCTGCTTGCCGGCGGCCTGCATGATGCGCCACGCCGCGTCGCGGTCCGTCGGCATCGGGAGCTCGTCCAGCACCAACTTCTCCCCGTGGGGACATGCAGCCATGGTGACCTCGAATCGTCGTGAGGAGGGGCCGCCGGCAGTGGTGGAGAGGGAGTGCGCTCGGTGGTGGCTGTGACGCTAGGCACAGGCACTCAGTGCGTCAACAGTTTATCTGTTCAATCATCTGCCTAGTCGGAGGTGCGCTCGTTTCGCTGCGCCAATGCGTTGACTCGTCTACCTGAATCAGTCAGGGTGGCCGAGTGTCGTGAGCCACACACCTGGGGTGGCCTGGCACGTCCGGCGCAGTGCAGCGCCCCGAACGGGAGGAACTCATGGACGTCACTGGGCAGCGGATGCTCATCGCCGGAGAGCTGGTCGAGGCGACCGGGGGCCGCGAGTACGACAACGTCGACCCGGCCACCGAGGAGGTCATCGGCACCGCACCGGACGCCGGACCCGAGGACGTCGAGCGGGCCGTCACCGCCGCGCGGACCGCGTTCGACGAGGGGCGCTGGGCCACCGACGTCGCCTTCCGGCAGCACTGCCTGCGCCAGCTGCAGCAGCAGCTGCGCAAGAACGTCGAGGAGATCCGGGCCGCACACACCGCCGAGACCGGCATGCCGGTGTCCCTGGCGATGGCCATCGGTGTCGACGGCCCGATCGAGACCCTGTCCTACTACACCGACATGATCGGCGAGCACGAGTGGGAGCGCGAGCTGCCGCCCAAGCAGATCATGGGCGGCACCGCCCGCCGGGTGGTCCGCAAGGAGGCGGCCGGCGTCGTCTCGGCGATCACGCCGTGGAACTACCCCTTCCAGCTCAACCTGACCAAGATCGCCGCTCCGCTGGCGGCCGGGTGCACGGTCGTACTCAAGCCCGCGCCGGACACCCCGTGGTCGGGCACCATGCTGGCCGCGGCCGCCGCCGAGACCGACCTCCCGCCGGGCGTGCTGAACGTGGTGACGACCTCGGACAACGCGGTGGCGGAGTTGATGACCACCCACCGTGACGTCGACCAGATCACCTTCACCGGGTCGACCGCCACCGGGCGGCGGATCATGCGCAACGCCTCCGACACGATCAAGCGCGTCTCGCTGGAGCTCGGCGGCAAGTCCGCCGCGATCGTGCTGGACGAGGCGTTGCTGGAGCTCGCCGTGGCGATGACCGCCGGCGGTGTGTGCATGCACGCCGGGCAGGGGTGCGCGCTGCACACCCGGCTGCTCGTCCCGTACGCGCTGCAGGACAAGGCGGCGGAGATCGCCGCCGGCGTCCTGTCGCAGCTGAAGTACGGCGACCCGACCGACCCCAGCAACATGATGGGCCCGGTGGTCAACCGGCGGCAGTACGAGCAGGTGCTGCGCTACCTGGAGATCGGCCGGGCCGATGGCCGGCTGGTCGTCGGCGGCGGTCCGGCGACCCAGTTCGACCGGGGCTTCTGGATCCAACCGACCGTCTTCACCGACGTGCCGCGCGAGAGCCGGCTCGCCCAGGAGGAGGTCTTCGGCCCGGTGCTGGCCATCGTGGGATTCGAGGACGACGAGGACGCCGTCCGGCTCGCCAACGACTCGCTCTACGGCCTCTCCGGCGGGGTCTACAGCGGGGACGTCGACCGGGCGATGCGGGTGGCCAACCGGCTCCGCACCGGCACCATCGCGGTCAACGGCGCCCAGTGGTTCGACGTCGAGTCACCATTCGGCGGCTACAAGCAGAGCGGCCTGGGTCGGGAGTGGGGCCCCGAGGGGCTCGAGGACTTCCTGGAGACCAAGACGGTCAGCTTCCCGGTCTGAGAAGTTCCCCGCACGATCGCGGTCCCCGGCCGGTCACCCGGCCGGGGACCTGGCGTCACACCGCGTTGGACGCCCGGAGCGCGGCGATGGCGGGGGCGTCCAGCCCGAGCTCGGTCAGCACCGCGTCGGTGTGCTCGCCGACGGCCGGCACCGGCCCCATGACCGGCTCCACGCCGCCGATCCGGGCCGGCGGGAGGAGCG
This sequence comes from Modestobacter sp., assembly GCA_025966175.1. Lineage (GTDB taxonomy): Bacteria > Actinomycetota > Actinomycetes > Mycobacteriales > Geodermatophilaceae > Modestobacter. Next base: position 7,846 of record JAOPVN010000564.1, read on the forward strand.
CCCGGACCGGCCCGACCGACGTGCCGACCTCCGTCCAGTCCAGCTGGGGGTGGGCCAGCAGGTCGGTCACGTCGTTGAGCCGGCCGTTGGCGATCTGCGCGGCGTCCAGCAGGGCCAGCACCTCCTCCGCGGACCGTGCCGCCAGGGCCGCCTCCACCTCCAGCACCAGGACGTCGCGGTGCCGCACCCGCAGGGCGTTGGTGGCGTACCGGGCGTCGTCGGCCAGCTCGGGGCGCCCGAGCACCTGGTCGCACAGCCGCCGCCACTCGCGGTCGTTCTGCACGGCCAGCTGCACGGCTTCCCCGCCACCGGTCCGGAAGGTCCCGTACGGCGCGATCGTGGCGTGGCTGGTGCCGGTGCGCGGGGGAGGGGTGCCGGTGTACATGGCGTAGTACATCGGCTGGGCCATCCACTCGGTGAGCGAGTCGAACAGCGACACCTCCACCGCCGCGCCCTGCCCGGTCCGCTCGCGGGCGTACAGGGCGGTGAGGACGGCGGAGAACCCGTACATGCCCGCCGAGATGTCGGCCACCGAGATGCCGACCTTGGCCGGAGCCTCCGGGGACCCGGTCACCGACAACAGGCCGGTCTCGCACTGCACCAGCAGGTCGTAGGCGCGGCGGTCGCGGTGCGGCCCGGTGCTGCCGTAGCCGGAGATGTCGCAGACGACCAGGCGCGGGTCCCGGGCGCGCAGCTCGTGAGCGGACAGGCCCATGCGCGCGGCGGCACCGGGCGCGAGGTTCTGCACGAAGACGTCCGCGCCGGCCAGCAGCCCGGCCAGCACCTCGCGGGCGGACTCCTGCTTGAGGTCCAGTGACACCGACTCCTTGGACCGGTTCAGCCACACGAAGTAGCTGGCCAGCCCGCGGACGCTCTCGTCGTAGCCCCGGGCGAAGTCGCCGGCCCCGGGGCGCTCGATCTTGATGACCCGGGCGCCGAGATCGGCCAGCTGGCGTGTGGCGAACGGCGCCGCCACGGCCTGCTCGATGGACACGACGGTGATCCCGGCCAGCGGGCGGGCCGGGTCCGGTGCGCTCCCGGCCGCGCGTGGACCGGTCGAGGACGGCGCGCTCACCCGAGGACGAAGGGGTCGCGGGTGGCGCCCGTGGTCTCGATCCACACCGCCTTGTCGGTCAGGTACTCGTGCAGCCCCTCGATCCCGTTCTCCCGCCCGAAGCCGCTGGCCTTGATCCCACCGAAGGGCATCGAGTAGTTCAGCGTCCGGTAGGCGTTGATCCAGATCGTGCCGGCGCGCAGCCGCTTGGTCATCCGGAACGTCCGCTGGACGTCGCGGGTCCACACCCCGGCCGCCAGGCCGAACCGGCTGTCGTTGGCCAGGGCCACGGCCTCGTCCTCGGTGCGGAACTTCAGCACGCTGAGCACCGGGCCGAACACCTCTTCCTGGCAGACCCGGGCGTCGTTGGTCACGTTGGCCACGATGGTCGGCTCGAAGAACAGCCCACCGAGCCCGCCGTCACCGCCGCCGGTCATGATGTCGGCGCCGCTGTCCTCGGCCTCGGCGACGAAGCCGCGGATCTTGTCCAGCTGGCCGGCGAAGCAGATCGGGCCCATCTCGGTGTCCGGGTCCTGGGGGTCGCCGAGCTTGATCCGGGCGGCGCGCTCGGCCACCCGGCCGAGGACCTCCTCGTAGACGTCCTCGTGCACCAGGGCCCGCGACCCGGCGATGCAGGTCTGCCCCGCCGCGGCGAAGATCCCGGCGATCAGGCCGTTGGAAGCGGCGTCGAGGTCGGCGTCCGGGAAGACGATGTTCGCCGACTTCCCGCCGAGCTCCAGGGTGACCGGGGCGAAGTGCCCAGCCGCGCCGCGGGCCACGGCGATGCCGGTGGTCTCCGAGCCGGTGAAGGAGACGCGGTCGACGTCCGGGTGCTCCACGAGCCACCGGCCGACCTCGCGCGAGGCGCCGCTGACGGTGTTGAACACTCCCGGCGGGAAGCCGGCCCGCTCGAAGAGCTCGGCCAGCAGCAGGATGGAGACCGGTGCCTGCTCCGAGGGCTTGGCGACCATGGTGCAGCCGGCGGCCAGCGCCGGGGCCAGCTTGAAGGTCAGCAGCAGCAGCGGGCTGTTCCACGGCATGATCGCGCCGACCACGCCCACCGGCTCGCGGGAGACGTAACCGAAGTAGTCCGGCCGGCCGGTGTCCACCACCCGGCCGTCGATCTTGTCGGCCAGCCCGGCGTAGTACTCGTACCAGCCGGGCAGGCTGCGGACCTGCCCGCGCATCTCGCGCAGCAGCTTGCCGTTGTCCCGGGTCTCGGCCAGCGCCAGCTCGTCGGCGTTCTCGGTGATCAGCTCGCCGAGCCGGCGCAGCAGCCGGCCCCGCTCGCGCCCGGGCATCGGCCCCCAGGTGGTCTCGAACGCCGTCCGGGCGGCCCGGACGGCGTCGTCGACGTCGGCCTCGGTGGCCTCGGCCACGGTCGCCCAGGGCTCGCCGGTGTACGGGTCGAGCGACTCGAACGTCGTCGTCCCCGGACGCCGGTCCGCGCCGATCTGCATGCTGATGTGGCGCATCGTGTCTCCCAGAGGTCGGGCCCGGTCGGATGTCATCGGTCCAGCTGCTCGCGGTGGCGGGTCGCCAGTGCCTCGCTGCCCCGGGCGAGCAGTGTGGCGTCGGCGCCGACGAGGACGTAGCGGACGCCGCGGTCGAGGTACCGCTGGGCGGTCTCCTCGACGAAGGCGTTGACCCCCGCGGCCAGCCCGGCCGCGGTGATCGCGTCGATGGCGCCCTCGACGGCGGCGACCACCTCGGGATGGTCCGGCCGGCCGAGGTGTCCCATCGACCCGGCGAGGTCGGCGGGGCCGAGGAAGACCCCGTCCAGGCCGTCGACGGCGAGGATGTCCGGCAGCGCCGCCAGCCCCCGCACCGACTCGACCTGGACCATCAGCGAGATGCCGTCGTCGGCGGTGGCCAGGTAGTCGGGGATGCGGTTCCAGCGCGAGGCGCGGGCCAGCGCGCTGCCGACGCCGCGGATGCCGGCCGGTGGATAGCGGGTCGCCGCGACGAGCGCGGCCGCCTCCTCGCCGGACTCGACCATCGGCACCAGCAGTGCCTCCACGCCGGCGTCGAGCAGCTGCTTGATCACCACCGGGTCACCGCTGGGCGGGCGGACCACCGGGACCACCGGATAGGCCGCCACCGCCTGCAGCTGGGCCTGGATGGAGCGCAGGTCGTTGGGGGCGTGCTCGGAGTCGATGAGCAGCCAGTCCAGCCCGGCGCCGGCGCAGATCTCGGCCACGTAGGGGCTGCCGGTGGCCACCCACATGCCGACCAGCGGTTCACCGGCGGCCAGCCGCTGCTTCCACCGCCGTCCCGCGCCGCCCCCCGTCGCAGTGCTCACCGGAACCGGCACGTGATCGCCCCCATCGGGCCGTAGTCGGCGTGGAAGGTGTCGCCGGACGAGGCGTGCACCGGCCGGGTGAAGGAGCCGGACAGGATGACCTGCCCCGGCTCGAGGCCGACCCCGAAGGGGGCCAGCTTGTTGGCCAGCCACGCGACGCCGTTGGCCGGGTGGTTGAGCACCGCCGCGGCGACACCGGACTCCTCGATCACGCCGTTGACGTAGAGGAGCGCGGAGATCCAGCGCAGGTCCACCTCGGTCGGCCGGACCGCCCGACCACCGACCACGATCCCGGCGTCGGCGGCGTTGTCGGCCACCGTGTCGACGATGGTGCGCAGGTGCCCGGTCTCCGGGTCGCTCATCTGCACCCGGGCGTCGAGGATCTCCAGCGCCGGGGTCACCCAGCGGGTGGCGTCCAGGACGTCCAGTGTCGTGACGTTCGGCCCGCGCAGCGGGCGGTCCAGGACGAACGCCAGCTCGACCTCCACTCGGGGGCGGATGAACCGCTCGGTCGGGACCTCGCCGCCGTCGTCGAAGAACATGTCGTCGAAGATCGCGCCGTGGTCGGGCTCGGTGATCGAGACCGCCTGCTGCATGGCGCGCGAGGTGAGGCCGATCTTGCGGCCGCGCAGGACGGCGCCCCGGGCGAGCTTGGTGTCCACCCACGCGCGCTGCACGGCGTAGGCGTCCTCGAGGGTCATGTCCGGGTACTGCAGGGAGAGCTGCCGGATCGGCGTCCGGGTGCGCTCGGCCTCGTCGAGCCGCTGGGCGGCGTCGGCGACGGCCTCGGGGGAGAGCACCTGCACTCAGCGCTGGGTCAGGAAGCGGACGGCCGCCTCGTTGAACGCCTCGGGGTCCTCGAAGTGCGGCCAGTGCCGGACCTCGGGCATATCGAAGACCTCGGCGTCCGGGATCAGTGCGGCCACCCGGCGGGCGGTGCTCTGGTACTCGCCGTGGTCCTTGCCGGAGGCGACGACCAGGGTCGGGGCCTTGATGGCCGACCACTGCGCCTCGGTGAGCAGGTTCCGGTCGCGGGCGGCGGGGTCCTGCAGGATCAGCACGTGGTCGATGACCTGCAGGGTCTCCGGCTGGCGGTAGATGGCCTGGCGCAGCGCGACCACGTCGGGGATGCGGTTGCGCTCGTCGGCGATCAGGTGGTCGAACATCGCCTTGATCGACTCCCAGGTCGGGTCCTGGACGGCCTTGGTGCGCTCGGCCCGGATCCGGGCCATGTTCGACTCGGTCGCGATCAGCCCGGCGGGTGAGAGCAGCACCAGCCGGTCGATGCGGTCGGGGTGGTCCAGCGCGAACCGGGCGGACACCCAGGCCCCGAGGGACATGCCGATGAAGGACGCCCGCTGCAGGCCCAGGGCGTCCATGACCCCGCGGACGTGGTCGACGTAGACCGCGATCTCGTAGTCGTAGTCGGGCTTGTCCGAGAACCCGTTGCCGACCATGTCGATGGCCACGCAGTGGAAGTGCTGGCTCAGCGCCTTCAGGTTCGGGGCGAAGGTCTCCCAGTGCCCGCCCGTGCCGTGCAGCAGGACCAGGCCGGGCAGGTCGGGGGAGCCGGCCTCGGCGACCCGGGTGGACACCCCGTCCACGTCGATCCAGTGCTGCCGGAAGGACACGTCCATCAGGGACGTCCACAGGCTGCGGTACGGGGTCTCGGGTGCGGTCATGTCTCTGCCTCTCGGTCGGTT
>JAOPVN010000174.1 GCA_025966175.1 Modestobacter sp.
GGCCGAGCTCGCGCGCAAGCCGCGGACCACCCGCCCGGCCACCCAGCCGGGGCAGGTGTCGGTCACCCAGCGGCTGGCCCGGGTGCTCGACGCCGCCCAGCGCGAGGCCACCCGGATGAAGGACGAGTACGTCTCCGTCGAGCACCTGCTGATCGCGCTGGTCGAGGAGGGCTCCGCGACCGCGGCGGGCCGGCTGCTCGCCCGGCACGGCGTCACCCGGGATGCCTTCCTGGGGGCGCTGACCCAGGTGCGGGGCAACCAGCGGGTCACCTCCGCGACCCCGGAGGGGGCCTACGAGGCGCTCACCAAGTACGGGCTGGACCTCGTGGAGTCGGCGCGTTCGGGCCGGTTGGACCCGGTGATCGGCCGCGACTCCGAGATCCGCCGGGTGGTGCAGATCCTGTCCCGGAAGTCGAAGAACAACCCGGTGCTGCTCGGTGAGCCGGGCGTCGGCAAGACCGCCATCGTCGAGGGGCTGGCCCAGCGCATCGTCAACGGGGACGTCCCCGAGGGGCTGCGCGACCGCACGATCTTCGCCCTCGACATGGGCCTGCTCGTGGCGGGGGCGAAGTACCGCGGCGAGTTCGAGGAACGGCTGCAGGCGGTGCTGACCGAGGTGAAGGCCGCCGAGGGCCGGATCCTGCTGTTCATCGACGAGGTGCACAACGTCGTCGGGGCCGGGGCGTCGGAGGGCTCGATGGACGCCGGCAACATGCTCAAGCCGATGCTGGCGCGCGGCGAGCTGCACATGATCGGCGCGACCACGCTCACCGAGTACCGCAAGTACATCGAGAAGGACGCCGCGCTCGAGCGCCGCTTCCAGCCCGTCTTCGTGGACGAGCCGGACGTCGAGGACACCATCTCGATCCTGCGCGGCCTGCGCGAGCGGTTCGAGGTGTTCCACGGCGTGCGGATCCTCGACGGCTCGCTGATCGCCGCGGCGACCCTGGGCGACCGCTACCTCACCGACCGGTTCCTGCCGGACAAGGCCATCGACCTCGTCGACGAGGCCTGCGCCCGGCTGCGCACCGAGATCGACTCCATGCCCGCCGAGCTCGACGAGATCACCCGCAAGGTCATGCGGCTGGAGATCGAGGAGGCCGCGCTGGCCAAGGAGGAGGACCCGGCGTCGATCGCCCGGCTCGACCAGCTCCGCAAGGAGCTCGCCGACCTGCGCAGCGAGGCCGACGCCATGCGGGCGCAGTGGAATGCCGAGCGGCAGGCGATCCGGCGGGTGCAGGACCTGCGGGCCGAGCTGGAACAGGTGCGCCGCGACATCCAGGAGGCGGAGCGGACCTATGACCTCAACCGCGCCGCCGAGCTGCGCTACGGCCGGCTCGCCGAGCTCGAGCGCAAGCTGGAGGCCGAGGGGGAGCGGCTCACCGGGAAGCAGGGCGAGCACCGGCTGCTGCGCGAGGTGGTCACCGCCGAGGAGATCGCCGAGATCGTCGCGGTCTGGACCGGCATCCCGGTGGCCCGGCTGACCGAGGGGGAGCGGGAGAAGCTGCTGCGCCTGGACGAGGTGCTGCACCAGCGGGTGGTCGGCCAGGAGGAGGCCGTGCAGGCGGTCGCGGACGCGATCATCCGCGCCCGGTCGGGGGTCAAGGACCCGCGGCGGCCGACCGGTTCGTTCATCTTCCTGGGCCCGACCGGCGTGGGGAAGACGGAGCTGGCGAAGGCACTGGCCGCGTCGCTGTTCGACTCCGAGGACAACATGGTCCGGATCGACATGAGCGAGTACCAGGAACGGCACACGGTCTCCCGCCTGGTCGGCGCCCCGCCCGGCTACGTCGGCTACGAGGAGGGCGGTCAGCTCACCGAGGCCGTGCGCCGCCGTCCGTACGCCGTCGTCCTCTTCGACGAGATCGAGAAGGCTCACGCGGACGTGTTCAACACCCTGCTGCAGGTCCTCGACGACGGCCGGCTCACCGATGCGCAGGGCCGCACGGTGAACTTCCGGAACACCGTGATCATCATGACCTCGAACATCGGTTCGCAGTACCTGCTCGACGGGGTCACCCCGGAGGGTCAGCTCAAGCCGGAGGCGCGTGATCTCGTGCTCGGCGAGCTGCGGAGGCACTTCCGGCCGGAGTTCCTCAACCGGATCGATGACACCGTGCTGTTCACCCCGCTGACCGTGGGCGAGATCGAGAACATCGTCGAGTTGATGCTCGCCGAGCTGCGCGCCCGGCTCGCCGACCGCAACGTGACGCTGGAGATCTCCGAAGACGCCCGTCACTTCATCGCCCGGGAGGGCTACGACCCGGTGTACGGCGCCCGGCCGCTGCGCCGGTTCATCGCCCGCGAGGTGGAGACCCGGCTCGCCCGCGCCATGTTGCGCGACGGCGTCATCGACGGCTCCACCGTGCGGGTCGAGCTCGTCGGCGACCAGATCGTGGTCACCGGCAGCCCGGTGGGAGCGCAGGCATGACCGCCTCCGTGACCCCGCGGACGAGCACGGTCACCTGCCCGCACTGCGGCAAGCGCAACCGGGTCCCGGCCGTGGCGGGCACCGTGCCGAAGTGCGGGAACTGCCACCAGACCCTGCCCTGGATCGTCGACGCGGGCGACGACGACTTCGCGGAGGTCGCCGAACAAGCCCCGGTGCCGGTGCTCGTGGACCTGTGGGCGACCTGGTGCGGGCCCTGCCGGATGGTGAGCCCGGTCCTGGAACGGCTGGCCACCGAACGGACCGGCGACCTGAAGCTGGTGAAGGTCGACGTCGACGCCGCACCCCGGCTGAGCCAGCGGTTCCAGGTGCGCGCGGTCCCGACGCTGATGGTGCTCCGCGACGGCGAGGTGCTCGCCGGCCAGCCCGGCGCCGCGCCCGAACCGGCCCTGCGCACCTGGCTGGACCAGGCGCTGCGATCGAAGGCGGACTCGTGAGACATGTGGGGCCGGCCCACCAGCAGCCCGGGGACGGTGTGCGGTGACCATCCCGCTGGGGATCGACCCGCACCTGACCTTCGTCCGCGACGACGTCACTCCCCGCACCCCGCAGGGCTGCGAGGAGTGCCTGAAGATCGGGTCGCCCTGGGTGCACCTGCGGTTGTGCCTGACCTGCGGGCACGTGGGCTGCTGCGACTCCTCGCCCAACCGGCATGCCCGCCGGCACGCCGGCCTCGTCGGCCACCCCATCGTCCAGTCCTTCCAGCCAGGGGAGGACTGGCGGTGGTGCTACGTCGACGAGGCGATGGTGTGACGACGGAGCAGGACGCCACCGAGGGCTCCGGGATCGACGACCTCCTCGCGGAGGTGCCACCGGGGGAGACCCCTGACCTGTCCGGGGCGTTCCCCCGGCTGGAGGAGTCGCGGCTGCGGTCGCTGGAGGCCTGGGGCGAGCGTCGGCCCACCGCACGGGGCGAGGTGCTCATCGCGGAGGGGCAGCCGGAGGACACCTTCCACGTCGTGCTGTCCGGCCGGGTCGCCGTCGTCGAGGGACTCGGGACCTCCGACCAGCGGGTGGTGCGGGTGCACGGACCCGGGCGGTTCCTCGGCGAGCTCGGCGTGCTCACCGGGCAGGTGTCGTTCTTCGCCAGCGTCGTCGTCGACCAGGGGGAGGTGCTGGCGGTCCCGGCCGACCGGCTGCGCGAGCTGGCCGCCACGGATCCCGCCTTCGGTGACCAGGTGCTGCGTGCCTATCTGGTCCGGCGCTCGCTGGCCCTGGGGGAGGGGATCGGGTTCCGGATCATCGGCTCGAGGTACGCCCCCCGCACCCGCGAGCTGCGCGAGTTCGCCGTCCGCAACCGGCTGCCGCACCGGTACGTCGACCTGGAGACCGACCCGTCCGCGGAGCGGTTGCTCCGCGGGCTCGGGCTGCGCACCGAGGAGACGCCGGTCGTGCTGTACCGGGACCGGCTGCTGCGCAATCCGTCGCCGGCCGAGCTGGCCGCCGCCTTCGGGCTGCGTGCGACCGCCGCCAAGCAGGAGGTCTGTGACCTGGTGATCGTCGGGGCCGGGCCCGCCGGGCTTGCGGCCGCCGTCTACGGCTCGTCGGAGGGCCTGGACACCGCCTTGCTGGACGCCGTCGCCGCGGGTGGCCAGGCCGCCCGGACGTCGCGGATCGAGAACTACCTGGGCTTCCCCGCCGGGATCTCCGGTGGCGACCTGGCCGAGCGCGCCGTGCTGCAGGTCGAGCGGTTCGGGGCCCGGCGGTCCGTGCCGGCGGAGGTGGTGGGCCTGGAACGGCGCGACGGGGACTACGTGCTGCAGCTCGCCGACGGCGGCGACATGGCCACCCGCTGCGTGATCGTCGCGAGCGGGGTGCGCATCCGCAAGCTGCCGGTGCCGGGCCTGGAGGAGTACGAGGACAGCTGCGTCTACTACGCGGCGACACCGGTCGAGGCCCGGCAGTGCGTCGGGGACCCGGTGGTGGTCGTCGGTGGGGGCAACTCGGGCGGTCAGGCCGCCGTCTTCCTCGCCGATTCCGCCGCCGAGGTCCGGCTCGTGGTCCTCGAGGCCAGGCTCGACGAGAACATGTCGCGCTACCTCGCCGACCGGATCTCCGCCGACCCGCGGATCGAGGTGCACCTGCACACCGCCGTCGAGGACGTGGCGGGCGCGGCCGGCCGGCTCGAGGCGGTGATCGTGCGCGACACGACGACGGGGGAGCGGCAGCGGCTGCCCGCCCGCGAGCTCATGGTGTTCATCGGCGGCGTCCCGAGCACGTCCTGGCTGCCGGACCCGGTGATCCGGGACGCCGGTGGCTACCTCGTGACCGGCTCGGGCGCGCAGCGGATGACGGACGCCGGAGAGGCCGCCGGCCCTGCGCCCCTGTTCCTGGAGACCAGTTGGCCCGGCCTCTTCGCCGCCGGCGACGTGCGCAGTGGCTCGGTCAAGCGGGTGGCTTCGGCGGTGGGCGAGGGCGCCATGGCGGTACGCCTCGTGCACGAGCACCTGGCGACGGGGCGGTGACGGAACAGCGCGGAGGAGACGGACATGGCCGGCACACCCGAGGTGCAGCGGTTCTTCCGGGCGGCGGGGAGCATCGACGTGGACAAGGCGGACGTGGACCGGTTCCGTTCGTTCGTCGACGGGAAGGTCGACGACCTCGCGATCGCCGGCCGCGACACCGCGCGGTGGAACGGCCGGGACGTGATCGCCCCGCAGGACCTCCCGATCACCCGGGGCCTGCAGGAGCAGATGCGCGAGTTCGGCCGGCTCGACGAGGCCGATGACATCCGCGAGTGGCTGCGCGGCACGCTGCGCCGCCCTCCCGACGACGTGACGTTCGGCGAGGAGACCGAGGGAGTGCTCACCGAGGTGTTCGGCGGCATCAGCGTCGCGTTGGCGCGGTCGTTCCGGATCGTCGACCCCGAGGTGCGCAACCCCTCGACCCGGGACTGGGACCGGGTGCTGGACCTGTTCCGGCTCACGACCTAGTACCGCGGCTGCCAACGTTCGCCGCACCGATCGGGAGTCTCCGCTGGCGGGGGCTGTGTCCCTGAGCGGCCCATGTAGGGCGAGATCCCCGAGCTGCAAGTCGCGGCCGGTCGATGGCACAGCATGATCATGCGTGCTTGGTGAGAGCCCTCTGCGACTGGTTGTGCCGACATACCGGATAGGGGGGTCCTTCGCCCTTGCTTCCTGCCCATGACGAGGGCCAGGGTGGCTGGCGTCCCGGAAGCGCCGACCGTGCCCGGGCCGCTCGTGAGGTGTCCTCCTGCCCCGCCCCCGGTCTGTGACTTCCCCGGGCGGAGTTTCCTGCAGAGGGGCAGAGCCAGCCATGACCACCGTTGAGCAGCAGACCGGAAGCGCCATCCGCCCGTTCTCCGTGGAGTTCCCGGAGGAGGCGCTGGACGACCTGCGGCGCCGCCTCGCCGCGACGCGCTGGCCAAGCAAGGAGCTCGTCGACAACAGGTCGCAGGGCGTGCAGCTGGCGACGACGCAGGCGCTCGCACGCTACTGGGCGACCGAGTACGACTGGCGGGCGTGCGAGGCGAGGCTGAACGCGCTTCCGCAGTTCACCACCGAGATCGACGGCGTGGACGTCCACTTCCTGCACGTGCGCTCGCGGCACGAGGACGCGCTGCCCCTGGTCGTGACGCACGGCTGGCCGGGGTCGGTGGTCGAGATGCTCGACTCCGTCGGCCCGCTCACGGACCCCACCGCGCACGGAGGCAGCGCCGAGGACGCGTTCCACCTCGTGCTGCCGTCGCTGCCCGGCTACGGCTTCTCCGGCGAGCCGGTCGAGGTCGGCTGGGACCTCGGCCGGACCGCTCGGGCCTGGGCGGAGCTGATGCGCCGCCTCGGCTACACCCGCTACGTCGCCCAGGGCGGCGACGTCGGCGCCGGCGTCACCGACGCGATGGGCCGCCAGGCCCCGGAGGGCCTGGTCGGCATCCACACCAACCTGCTCGTGCCGGCCCTGAACGACCTCGCCTCACTGCCGGCGGAGACTGAGCAGGAACGCGCGGCGGTCGCCGCGATCAGGACGTTCCAGTCGACCGGCAACGGCTACTTCGTCGAGCAGGCCACCCGGCCGCAGACGATCGGCTACGCCCTGCAGGACTCGCCCGTCGCCCTGGCAGCCTGGCTGATCGACCACGACACCGACGCCTACTACAAGTTCGCCCGCGCGTTC
>JAOPVN010000001.1 GCA_025966175.1 Modestobacter sp.
CCATCGCCTGGAAGCCGGTGAACAGCCGGGAGGCGCGCGGGCGGCCGTCCCAGTCGTAGGAGCGGCCCACGATGTCGGCCTCGGCGAAGCGCGGGATGAGGTCCATCGGGAACTCGGCGGCGGCCCAGGCGGCGTTGACCCGCGGCTTGATCTCACTGGCCAGGAACTCCCGCAGGGCCAGCAGGTCCTTCTGCTCGTCCTCGGCCAACAGCGACTGGAACCCGAAGAAGTCGGCGGGCAGCAACAGGTCTGCGGTCATGGCGGCGGGGCCTTCTCTCTCGTCGTCGTCCTCGACGTTGCGCACCGATGCTGCGCCCCATCGGCCGCCGCAGCCACCGAGCGTGGCCCAGCTCACGCCCGGGAGCGAGCCCGGGCGAGCAGTCGCACGAGCGGATCGGTGAGCAGGAGCAGCAGCAGCGCGTAGAAGTTGACCGCCGGGATCGCCACGCCCAGCACCAGGGCCAGCAGCACCAGGCCCGTGGTGACGACGGAGGCCACCGGGCTGGGGTCGCCGGCCTCCAGGCCCTCACGCCGCAGCGCCGGACGGCGGTGCACCAGCAGGGTCAGCACGGTGACGCAGGCCGAGCTGACCGCGATGGTGCCGATGTAGAGCCCGACGGAGAGCCGATCGGTGTCGTACTCCGCGATCACCTGGGTGCTGAAGGGCAGCAGCACGATCGTCAGCGCCCACAGCAGGTTGACCCGCAGGAACGCCTGGTCGTAGCTGCCCACCCGCTCGACCAGCCGGTGGTGGGCCGACCAGAGCCGCGCGATCACCGCGAAGCTGAGCGCGAAGGCCCCGAACTCGGCCAGGTGGTCGGCCAGCAGCGCGGGGAGGTCCTCCTGCCGCCCCTGGCCCAGCACATCGATCAGCGGCAGCACCAGCAGCGTGATGGCAATGGCGACCACCGCGTCGAGGAAGGTGACCAGGCGGTCCAGGCCGCGGGCGGTGCGCACGGGCGCAGGCTAGGTGATCACGCCCCGGATCGGCCCCGGGCCGACGTCACTCAGTTGAGCGGGCGGGTGCCGGCCGGCAGCGTGCCGCCGGCGACCATCTCGGTGACGGCGTCCTGCAGCGCGGTCAGCGCCACCCGCTGGGTGAACGGACCGGTCGAGACCCGTGCGACGCCGAGCTCCTCCAGCTCGCGTGCCGGCAGCGAGGCCCCCGGGACGCTGATCACGGTGAGCCTGCGCGGGCCCAGGGCATCGACGAGCGCGGCGATCTCCTCGCGCGCGACGACGCCGGGGACGAACACCACCGGTGCCCCGGCCGCCAGGAACGCCTGCCCCCGCTGGGCGGCCTCGGCGAGCACCGCGGACCGGTCGGCGTCCGGCCCGGCCTTGAGGAACGCGTCGGTACGGGCATTGAGCACGAAGTCGATGCCGGCGTCCCGGCCGGCGCGCAGCACCGCCTCCACCGCGGCCACCGCGTCGTCGATCGGCTTCATCTGGTCCTCGAGGTTGCCGCCGACGACGCCGGCCGCGATCGCCCGCCGGGCGGTCTCCCCCGCGTCGCCGTAACCGGCCTCGAAGTCCATGGTCACCGGGACGTCGACCGCCGCGACGATCCGCCCGACCATGTCCAGGTGCAGGTCGAGCGGGATGTGCTCGCCGTCCTCGTAGCCGAAGGTCGCCGCGATCGAGTGGCTCGCCGTCGCCAGCGCCCGCACTCCGGGCGTGCCGGCGACCACCTGGGCGGAGACCACGTCCCACACGTTGGTGAGCGTCAGGATCTCGGGGGCGGTGTGCAGGTCGAGGAGGGTGCGGGCGCGGGTTGCCAGGTTGGCCATGCCACGGAAGGTAGCCAGCTGTCGCCGAGTCGACACGTCGACTCATTGACCGTACGAGAGCCGCAGGTCCGACCAGAGCAGATGGTTCACCCGGTGCCGCAGATGGCCGATGAGGCTCGTGTCCGGCGGTTCGGCCGGGGTGGTCAGCGTCCAGCGCAGCGCCGTCCCGGTGCCGGCCGGCCGCAGCTCGAAGGTCAGGACGTCGTCCGGACGGCGCGGCCACAGCGAGGACCACACCAGCAGCTCCGGCTCCTGCGCCGTCAGCACCCGCGGCTCGACCTCGTCCTCGAGCAGCCGCAGCCACAGCCGGGCGCCGGGCTGGTGCGGGTCGGCGAGTGAGCGCCAGACCACGTGCGTCGGCGCGGGGAGGCTGCGTTCACGCCGGCCGATCTCGTGCACACCACGACCGTAGGGCCCCGCCTGCGCCGAGCCGGGCCTCTCTAGCCTGTTCGCATGGTCTCCCTGGGCACCCCGCTGTCTCCCTCAGCCACCCGCGTGCTGCTGCTGGGCAGCGGTGAGCTGGCCAAGGAGGTGCTGATCGCGCTGCAGCGCCTGGGCGTGGAGACCATCGCCGTCGACCGGTACCAGGACGCACCCGGCCACCAGGTCGCCCACCACCAGCGCACCATCACGATGAGCGACCCAGAGCAGCTGCGGGCGCTGATCGAGGCGGAGCGGCCGGACGTCGTCGTCCCGGAGATCGAGGCGATCGCCACCCAGACGCTGGTGGAGCTGGAGGCCGAGGGGGTGCGCGTCGTCCCCACCGCACGGGCCGCCCGGCTGACCATGGACCGCGAGGGCATCCGCCGGCTGGCCGCCGAGACCCTCGGCCTGCCGACGAGTGAGTACCGCTTCTGCGACTCGCTGGAGGAGCTGCGCGCGGCCACCGCCGAGGTCGGCTTCCCGTGCGTGGTGAAGCCGGTGATGTCCAGCTCGGGCAAGGGCCAGAGCAAGCTGGACGGGCCGGACGACGTCGAGCCCGCGTGGGACTACGCGATGGCCGGCGGGCGGGTGGCCGGCACCCGGGTGATCGTCGAGGGCTTCGTCGACTTCGACTACGAGATCACCTTGCTGACCGTGCGCTCGATCGCCGACGGCGAGACGATCACCTCCTTCTGCGCGCCGATCGGGCACCGCCAGGAGGCCGGCGACTACGTGGAGAGCTGGCAGCCGCAGCCGATGTCGGCGGTCGCGCTGGACCGGGCGCAGGCGATCGCCGCGGCGGTCACCGGCGAGCTCGGCGGGCTCGGCATCTTCGGGGTCGAACTGTTCGTGCGCGGGGACGACGTGTGGTTCTCCGAGGTCAGCCCGCGCCCGCACGACACCGGCATGGTCACGATGTCGACGCAGTGGCAGAACGAGTTCGAGCTGCACGCCCGGGCACTGCTGGGGCTGCCGGTCGACACGACGCTGCGCAACCCCGGCGCCTCGGCCGTCGTCTACGGCGGGGTGGAGGCCACCGGGATCACCTTCGACGGCGTCGACGAAGCACTAGCGCTGCCCGGGGTGGACCTGCGGCTGTTCGGCAAGCCGGAGAGCTTCACCCGCCGCCGGATGGGCGTGGCGCTGGCCCGGGCCGAGGACGTCGACACCGCGCGCGCCACCGCTCGTGAGGCGGCCGGCAAGGTACGACCGCGCAGCTGAGCGCGCCGGCCGCCGTCCCCACGGGACGGCGGTGTCCACACCCGCCGATCCACACCGCCCGCACCGACCGGTGCGCGGCAGCCTGACTCCGTGACCCCGAGGACGCTGAGGAGCTCGACGACCGTGGACGACGTACTGCGCCTGCTGCTGGCCGGCGCCCGGCTCGCCGCCCAGCCCGGCGTGACCGGACAGGAGCTGGACCGGGTCGTCGACCGGTTACTCGTCCGTGACCCCGCGGTGGACTCCGACGGCCAGGCCCAGGAGGTGCTGCGCGGACTGCTCCCCTCGCTCTGGGAGGGCGGCTGGCAACCCGCCGACGTGGCTCATGTCGTCCGGCGGAAGGTCAGCCATCGGGCGGCCCGGCTGGTCGCGGCCGTCATCACCGATCAGGCATCCGCGGAGGGCGTGGCCGGGAAGGCGCCACGCGCCTGGACGGCTCAGCTGGCCGAGATCGACGGCGAGGCGCGCACCGTGGCCGGCTGGTGGCGGGCCGAGGAGATCGCCCCGGCGGCGGCCTGGCGAGACGTGCTGCGGGTGATCGGCCTGCTGCGCGGGCTGCCGCGGTTGGAGCAGCTGCTGCCGCCGCCGTCGGGCTGGTCTGCCGCGCTGCTGGCGGACAGCAGCTGGGAGGACGTGGTCGACGCACGGGCGCTCAGCCGCATCCGCGGGCTGCTCGCCAAGGCGGAGTCGACCGACTTCGAGGCGGAGGCCGACGCGCTGACCGCGAAGGCGCAGGAGCTCATGGCCCGGCACGCCATCGACACCGCGATGCTCGGGCCGAACGGCGGCGGGGCGTCCGGCTCCGCGGTGACCGCCCGGCGGCTGCACCTCGATGATCCGCACGCGGAGGCCAAGGCGGCCGTCGTGCAGGCGGTGGGGACGGCGAACGGGGTGCGCGTGGTGCTGATGCCGGCGTTCGGCATCGCGACGCTGGTGGGGATGCCCGGCGACCTCGAGGCCGTGGAGCTGATGGTCACCTCGCTGCTGGTGCAGGTGAGCCGGGCACTGGCCGAGGCGGCGCGGACCGGCGGGGCCCGCGCCCGGTCGACGGCGTACCGCCGCGGCTTCCTCTACTCCTATGCCCAGCGGATCGAGGAGCGGCTGACCGAGGCCCGTGACCAGGCTCGGGCCGAGGCGACCGTGACCTACGGGGCCGCGCTGGCGCCGGTGCTCGCCGATCGCCAGGCCGCGGTGGACGAGGCGATGGAGGAGCTGTTCCCGTCGGTGCGCCGGCGGAGCGGCCGCATGGTCGACCCGGCCGGCTGGCACGCCGGCCGGCAGGCCGCGGACACCGCGGACCTCGGTGACGGGCCCGGGCGGCTCGCTCACGGCGGCTGAGCGCCGGTCGCGCCCTTGGTGGAGCGCCGCTGCGCGGCCCTCTCCTGGCGTGTCCTGAGCGTGCGAGGGGTGGGGAGATCAGGCCCCCTTCAGGGCACCGCCCTGAGCGTGCGAGGGGTGGGGAGAAGGGGGTCCTTCTTCAGATCAGGACGTCGAAGGTCGACCCGAGGTCGCGGATGAGCATCGCCTGGTGGGTCAGGTCGGTCGCCGTGGTCAGCCAGCCGGCCACGAACATCAACGCCTCGGCGGAGGTGTCGTCCAGCGACGCCGTCGCTGCCGCCATCCCCGCTCGAGCCACTGCACTGCACGCCAAGGTCATCATGACCGGCCCCTTTCGTCTCTCCAGGAGTCGGCAGGAGGGCGGAGTTCCTGTAGCGACACCACCCGAAAGGCGCACAGCTGCCACCCAGGCAGAACTCAGGCCCGGGGGTCGAAGGCCTCCCGGCCCGGCGGGAGATTGGACCGGTCGGGGGCGATGACCGTCGCCTCGTGCGAGTCCGGCAGCGCCACGGTCGGTGCGTCGGGCTCCAGCAGCAGGTCTCCGGTGCCGCGCCGCATCGTCTGGCCGCGGAAGAAGGCCGGCGCCACGGCGTTCCAGGCCATCATCAGCAGCACTCCCAGCAGCAGGGCGCCGACGCCGATGACGAACACCCCGCCCACGCCGTGGACCACGGTCTCCCCGTACTCCGGGTCGGCGTACTCGATGCAGGCCAGCACGAAGACGGCGAGCATGAACAGCCCGCCCAGCAGCGGCAGCACGAACCGCATCACCACGTCCCGCGGCCCGCGCAGCGACCGGCGGAACTCCCAGGCGCAGGCGAACCCGGTCAGCCCGTAGTAGAAGGCGATGAGCATGCCGGTGGCCACGATCGAGTCCTGCAGCACGTTCTCGCTGACGATGGTCAGCCCGACGTAGAAGGCGATCGACACCGCGCCCATCCAGATCGTGGAGACCGTCGGCGTCAGGTACCGCGGGTGGATCCGGGCGAAGGGCCGCGGCAGCGCCCCGTAGGCGGCCATCGACAGCGATCCGCGCGCGGTGGGCAGGATCGTCGTCTGGGTGCAGGCCGCGGACGACGTGAGCACCGAGATGATGAGCAGCGCCTCGAAGACCCGGCCGAACACACCGTCCCCGAAGACCGTCGTCCCCAGGGCGTTGAACACGTCCTCGGCGTTGGCCTCGTTGCCCAGCCCGATGCCCCCGGTGCCGACCCCGGCGAAGGCGACGGTCGCCACCGAGACGACGGTGTAGATGCCGACCAGCAGGACGGTGGAGATGAGCGCCGCCCGCCCCGGGGAGCGGGTCGGGTTGTCGGTCTCCTCGTTGACCGCGACCGCCGAGTCCCAGCCCCAGTAGATGAAGATCGCCAGCAGCACGGCCTCGGTGAGCGAGGGCCAGCTCAGCCCGGAGGGCCACAGCCAGGACAGCGACGGGGTCAGTGCGCCCTCCGGCGCCGTCCCGGCGTAGACCTTCACCAGCGCGTAGGCCGCGAAGGCCACCAGGACGACGACCTCCACGCCCAGCAGCACGTTCTGGACGCGCGCGGTCGGCTCGATCCCCCGGTAGCAGATCCAGGTCATGACGGCGA
Organism: Modestobacter sp.; assembly: GCA_025966175.1. Classification (GTDB taxonomy): domain Bacteria; phylum Actinomycetota; class Actinomycetes; order Mycobacteriales; family Geodermatophilaceae; genus Modestobacter. The sequence continues at coordinate 6,362 of JAOPVN010000001.1, forward strand.
TCCAGGCGACGCCGCCGAGCGTCGTCCAGAAGGTGCTCGTCGCCAGGGAATCCAGCCCGACCAACTGGTAGCCGTAGGAGCCGGCGACCTGGGCCAGGTTGGCCATCACGATGACGTCGGCGGCGATGATCCCCCAGCCGCCCATCCACCCGGTGCGCGGACCGAAGGCCCGGGCCGCCCAGGTGAACGTCGTTCCGCAGTCGGGCTCGCGCTTGTTCAACTCCGAGTAGGCGACCGCGATCAGCCACATCGGCACGAACGCCAGCAGCATGATCGCCGGCGCCTTGACCCCGACGGCGATGACGACGAAGCCCAGGGTCGCGGCCAGCGCGTAGGCGGGTGCGGTCGAGGACACGCCGAGGACGATCGAGGAGACCAGCCCGAGCGCCCCGCTCTTGAGCCCCTTGTCGACCGCGACGCCCTCCACCCGTGGGGGCGCGAGCGGCGCTGGGGACGAACTGCTCATGCCGGGGCCGTGCGCGCTGTCATGGCGGATTTATCGCACACCTCCTCCCCCGACGCGGGCCCGGGTCAGATGTGCGGCTGCCCGGTGGAGGCGCTGGTCCCGCCGTCCACCGGCACGATGGTGCCGGTCACGTAGCGGGCCGCCTCGCTGGCCAGGAAGAGCACGACGGGCGCCACGTCCTCCGGCTGCCCCGGCCGACCCAGCGGGATGCGGTTGACGAAGGGCGCCAGCGACGCCTCGTCCCGGCCCATGCTCTCGGTCAGCTCGGTGAGGGTGAAGGAGGGGGCCACGGCGTTCAGCCGCACCCCCTGCGCGCCCCAGTCCAGCGCCAGCGACCGGACGAAGTTGTCGATCGCGGCCTTCGTCGCGTTGTAGGCCGCCTGCCCCCAGTCACCGCGCTGGCCGGACACCGACGAGACCGCCACCAGGTTGCCGCCCGAGGAGGCGAGGTGTGGCAGCGCGGCCTTGGCGAGGTGGAAGAAGGCGTCGACGTTGGTGGCGCGCAGCCGCTCCCACGCCTCGTCGGTGAGGTCGGTGAGCGGGCCGGTCTCGTACCCCGCGGCGTTGCTGACGACGACGTCCAGCCGGCCGAACCGGCCGATGACGTCGGCCACCACCGCGACCACCTGCCTGCCGTCGGAGACGTCGGCGGGCAGGGCCGCGGTCCGCTCGCGCGGGTACCCCTCCACCGCCTCGGCCAGGCGGTCGGGACGTCGACCGCTGATCGCCACCGTCGCCCCCGCGTCGAGGAAGGCGCGAGTGATCGCCCGGCCGATGCCGCTGCCGCCCCCGGTGATCAGGACGACGGAGCCGGTGAAGTCGAACGACGCTGCAGCCACGGAGGGATCATCCCCGACCGGGAACACGCCGACACCCGAGATGGTTGCGTGCACCGCACAATGAACTCAGGCGCTCTCGCGCCGGCGCGACGATGCGCTCCCCACCTGCACACTTCCGCCGGGAGATCTCTGTGACGCACGCCGCTCCACCCTCCACCTCGGCCACCACCGCCGGGACCGCGGACGCCAAGGCGGCCGCCGCCGCGCAGCAGGAGCGCGACCACGGCCGCCGCTGGTGGACGCTGGCCACCCTCGGCCTGGCCCAGCTGATGGTCGTGCTCGACGCGACGATCGTGAACATCGCGCTGCCCAGCGCCCAGGGCGACCTGGCCTTCTCCGACGCCGACCGGCAGTGGGTGGTGACCGCATACTCGCTGGCCTTCGGCGGGTTGCTGCTGCTGGGTGGCCGGCTGGCCGACCTGCTCGGACGCCGCCGCACCCTGCTCATCGGGCTGATCGGCTTCGCCGTCGCCTCCGCGCTCGGCGGCGCGGCCAGCGGGTTCGGGCTGCTCGTCGCCGCACGCGCCCTGCAGGGCGCGTTCGGCGCGGTGCTGGCCCCCTCCGCGCTCTCGCTGCTGACCATCACCTTCAGCGACCCCAAGGAGCGCGGCAAGGCCTTCGGCATCTTCGGCGCGATCGCCGGCGCCGGCGCGGCCATCGGGCTGCTGCTCGGCGGTGTGCTCACCGAGTACCTGACCTGGCGCTGGTGCCTCTACGTCAACGTGCCGATCGCCGTGCTCGCCGGCGTCGGCGCAGTGGTCTTCGTCCGCAAGGTGCAGCCCGCCAAGGGCGTGCACCTGGACATCCCCGGCGTGATCACCGCGGTGCTCGGGCTCGGCGGCCTGGTCTACGCGTTCGCCCGGGCGGAGACCGACGGCTGGGGAGACCCGGTGACGGTCACCCTGATCGTCGTCTCCCTGCTGCTGCTGGTGGCCTTCGTGCTGCTCCAGCGGAAGGTGGCACACCCGCTGCTTCCGATGCGGGTGGTGCTGGACCGCCGCCGCGGTGGGGCGTACCTGGCGATCGCGCTCTCCGCGGTCGGCATGTTCGCCGTCTTCCTCTTCCTCACCTACTACCTGCAGCAGACCAAGGGCTTCAGCCCGCTGAAGAGCGGCGTCGCCTTCCTGCCGTTCGTCGCCGGCATCCTCACCAGCTCGACGGTGGTGGTCCCGCGGTTGCTGCCGAAGATCGGCCCGCGGTTCATCATCACCACCGGGCAGCTGCTGGGCGCCGCCGGACTCGTGTACCTGTGGCGGCTGCAGGCCGACAGCAGCTACCTCGCCCACGTCCTGCCGGCCCTGTTCGTGATGGGGCTGGGCATGGGCCTGATCTTCGCCTCGTGCTTCAACACCGCGACCTCGGGCACCCAGCCCTCGGACGCGGGGGTGGCCTCCGCCCTGGTCAACACCGGTCAGCAGGTCGGCGGGGCGCTGGGCACCGCGTTGCTGAACACCATCGCCGCCACGGTCACCGCCTCCTACCTCGGCTCGCACACGCAGTCGCCGTCGGTGCTGGCGGAGGCGGCGGTGGCCGGTGAGACCCGGGCGTTCCTGGTCTCGGCCGGGGTGTTCCTGCTGGGCGCGGTGCTGAGCCTGGTGGTGCTCCCCAGCGGGCCGAACCCGGTGCCCCAGCGTGGTGCGCAGGTGTCCGCCGGTCCCTGACCAGCACCCACCGTCCCGCGGCCGCTCCGCAGGGCGGCTGGGGAACGGTGGGCCTCGGTCCGTGCCGGCGACATCGTCCGGCCCGCCCGGCGCCGTCCGGCGCCGGCCGACGCGGCCGGGCGCGAGACCCCGCCTCACCTGCCCCATGGTGCGCAACTGCGGAGTGATCTACGTCCGGGTTCCTTGCCTCGGCTCGGTCACCCGTGACATAACTCGATGTCCGGTTCAACAGAAGAGCCGTTGATCGACCCCGGCGGAAGCCTGGGCAGCGACGTGAGTGGGTGGCACGAGTGGAGCCGACGTCCGTCGGCGACGTCCAGGGAGACGACCTGGAGGCGACCCGGCTGCGGGCCCAGCTGGCGATCGACGCAGCCGGGATCGGGACCTTCGACTGGGACCTGACGACTGGCCGGCTCGCCTGGGATGCCCGCCTGATCGAGATGTTCGGCTACGTGGCCGGGACCTTCGAGCAGACGATCGGGGCCTTCAACGCCCGGCTGCACCCCGACGACGTGCCGCGGGTGGCCGAGGCGCTGCAGAGCGCCATCGCCACGCACGGCGAGCTGGAGACCGACTACCGGATCGTGCTGCCGGGTGGGGACACCCGGTGGGTGACCGCCCGCGGCAAGGCCTTCGGCGGCTCGGAAGGACGGGCCGCCCGGGTGATCGGGGTGGCCTACGACGTGACCGCGGAGCTGGCCAGCGAGGCCCGGGTCACCCGAGTGCTGGAAGCCATGCCGGCCGGCTTCTACTCGCTGGACTCCCAGTGGCGATTCCTGCACGTCAACGCCCAGGCCGAGCGGCTGCTCGGGCTCACCCGCGACGAGCTGCTGGGCCGGGTCGTCTGGGAGGCCTACCCCGCCGCGGTGAACAGCGTCTTCGAGCAGAGCTTCCGGCAGGCCGTGGAGACCGGGGAGCCGATCGCCTTCGACGCGCACTACCCGGCACCGCTCAACGGCTGGTACGAGCTGCGCGCCTGGCCCACGCCGGACGGGCTGTCGGTCTACTTCATCGAGGTCACCGAGCGCCGCCAGGCGCAGGAGCAGGCGGAGCGGGCGACCCGGCGGCTCACCCTGCTCGCGCAGGTCAGCGCGGAGCTGGCCGGCACCCTCGACGTCCAGGCGGCGACCGCGCGGCTGCCCCGGATCGTCGTCCCGGCGCTCGCCGACTACTGCATCCTCACCGTCATCGACGACGACGGTCATCCCCGAGACGTCGGCAGCTGGCACGTGGACCCGGCCAGCCGGTCGGTGCTGGAGCGCTACGCCGAGGTGCGGCTGGACGCCATGCCGATGACCGCGCCGGTCGGCCGGGCGCTGCACTCCAACGAGGCGGTCACCTTCGCCGGGGACGACGTCCTGGAGCTGCTGCCCCCCGGTCGGGCGCGGGACCTGCTGGGTGTCCTGGCCCCCAAGTCCGAGGTGGCCCTGCCGCTGCGGGCGCGCGGGCGGACACTGGGCCTGCTGACCCTCTTCTACGCCGACGGCCACACCCCCACCCCCGAGGACGTCTCGGTCGCCCAGGACGTCGCCGACCGGGCCGGTCTGGCGTGGGACAACGCGCGGCTGTTCAGCCAACAGCAGCAGATGGCCGAGATCCTCCAGCGCAGTCTGCTGACCGAGCCGCCGGAGCCCGACCACGCCGAGATCGTGGTGCGGTACCTGCCGGCCGCCGAGGCCGCCCGGGTGGGCGGCGACTGGTACGACGCCTTCCTGCAGCCCAACGGAGCGACGACGCTCGTCATCGGCGACGTCGTCGGCCACGACACCGCGGCGGCGGCGGCGATGGGCCAGGTGCGCAGCCTGCTGCGCGGCATCGCCGCCTACAGCGACGCCGGTCCCGCCGAGGTGCTGCGTGGGTTGGACGCGGCGATGGCCGTGCTCCAGATCGACACGCTGGCCACCGCGGCCGTCGCGCGCTTCGAGCAGACCGCCGACGAGCGCGCACGCGGGGTGACCCGGATGGTCTGGGCCAACGCCGGGCACCTGCCGCCGCTCGCGGTGCACCCCGACGGCACCGTGGCCGTCCTCGCCGACTGGAAGGCCGACCTGCTGCTCGGGGTCGACGCGACCGTCCAGCGCGCCGAGTCGGTGGTCACCCTCGACCGGGGCTCGACGGTGCTGCTCTACACCGACGGCCTGATCGAGCGCCGGGACGCCGACCTGGACACCGGGCTGCACCGGCTCCGGACCCACCTGGCCGAGCTCGCCGACCTGCCGTTGCAGCAGCTGTGCGACGAGCTGATCACCCGGCTCGTCGACGGCAAGCCGGACGACGACGTCGCGCTGGTCGCTGTCCGGCTGCACCCGCAGGACCGCCCCCGTCCGCCCGAGGCCGGCCCCAACCGGGTGCCGGACGTGGTCCCGCAGGATCCCGCCGTTCCGTGACCGGCCGGTGACGGCCGGTGCCGACCCATGTCGCATCGGCGCGTGCGCTCGTTCGGTGACCTACCGTGAAGCTGACCGCACCGGCGACGTCGGCGATGACGACGACCGAGAGGAACCCCCGCGTGCCCGAGAAGTGGGCCGACCAGCACCCCGTGGGCAAGTGGGTCTACGAGCACGACCTGCTCCTGCACGACTCCCCCGAGGGCCTCGCGGCCGTCGCCGTACCGTTCCTGCGCGCCGGCCTGGAGGCCGGTGACGCCGCGGTCGTGGTCGCCGGCCCCCGTGCCACCGCCGTCCTGACCGAGGCACTCGGGGACGACCGGGTGTTGGTGCTGGACCCCACCGACGTGTACCACCTGCGCACGCCCGCGGCGATCACCGGGTTCCGGCAGCTGGCGGAGCAGCGGGCGCCCCGCGGTCACCGGCTGCGGGTCGTCGGCGAGACCGTCTTCGGCCCCTCGCCCCGGCACTGGCTGGAGTGGCAGCGGTACGAGGCGGTGATCAACGAGGCGCTGCACAGCCAGCCGCTGTGGGGCCTCTGCGTGTACGACACGAACCGGCTGCCCGACGAGGTGATCGAGTCGGGCCTGCGGACCCACCCGAACCTGGTCACCGCAGAGGGACGGCGCGCCAACCCCGACTACGAGGAGCCCGCGGGCTTCCTGCGTTCGCTCCCCGTTCCCCCCGAGGCCCTGGAGGAGACCGAGCCGCTGCTGCGGGTGGACGACGTCTCGGACTTCATCGCCCTGCGGCACGCGGTCGCCGCGGTGCTGAGCACGCTGGGTGGGTCGCCGGAGCTGGCCGAGGACCTGCATCTGGCGATCGACGAGATGAGCTCGAACGCCGTGCGGCACGGTGGCCCACCGGTCCGGCTGCAGCTGTGGGGCTCGGCGGAGCGGGTGGTGTGCACGATCAGCGACCGCGGCCCGGGCATGGACGACCCGTTCGCCGGCTACGGCCCGGCCCACGGCACGGACCTCTCCCGCGGCGGCATGGGCCTGTGGCTGGCCCGGCAGCTGTGCGACCACGTCGACGTGGTCCACGACGGCGCCGGACTGACCGTGCGGCTG
>JAOPVN010000602.1 GCA_025966175.1 Modestobacter sp.
GACGACGGCGGCGCCCGCGAGCCGCTCCGCGAGGACGGCGGCGAGCGCGTCCGCGGCGGCTGCGCGCTGCTCCGGCGACCGGCTCGCCCGTCCGGCCAGCAGGACTGTGCGCAGCGTCGCCTTCCTCCTCATCAGCTCGGGGGAGTCCGCCATGGCGGCAGGCTAGCTAGGCTGCCCGCCATGCCGAGCCCGTCGTCCGCGCGCCCGAACGCCCTGGCCAGGAAGGCCGTGATCCCGGTCGCCGGCATGGGCACCCGGTTCCTGCCCGCCACCAAGGCGGTGCCCAAGGAGCTGCTGCCGGTCGTCGACCGCCCCGCGCTGCAGTACATCGTCGAGGAGGCCGCCCGCGCCGGTCTCCCCGAGGTGCTGATGGTGACCGGTCGCAACAAGAGCGCCATCGAGGACCACTTCGACCGCACCCCGGAGCTGGAGACGGCGCTGGGGGTCAAGGGCGACGAGGACCGGCTGGCCGCCGTCCACGAGTCCACCGACGTCGCCCAGGTCTTCTTCGTCCGCCAGGGCGAGGCCAAGGGCCTGGGCCACGCGGTCCTGCAGGCCGCGGCGTTCGTCGGCGACGAGCCCTTCGCGGTGCTGCTCGGCGACGACATCATCGACGCCCGCGACCTGCTGCTGGAGCAGATGCTCGCGGTGCAGGCCGAGCACGGGGGCGCGGTCATCGCCCTGCTGGACGTCGGCGCGGAGAACATCTCCAAGTACGGCGCCGTCGCAGTCGAGGAGGCGAAGGTCTCCGGCGATGCTGCCGGGGACGACGTCTTCCGGGTCACCGGCCTGGTGGAGAAGCCGCCGGCCGACGAGGCGCCGAGCTCGCTGGCGATCATCGGCCGCTACGTGCTGCCCCCGGAGGTCTTCGCCGCCATCCGGGAGACCCCGCCCGGCCGCGGTGGGGAGATCCAGCTGACCGACGCGCTGCTGAAGCTGGTCGAGGACGGCGTGCCGGTGCACGGCGTCGTCTTCTCCGGCCGCCGCTACGACACCGGCGACAAGCTGGACTACCTCAAGGCGGTCGTCCGGCTCGCCGTCGAGCGGGCCGACCTGGGGCCGCAGTTCGGGCCCTGGCTCAAGGACTTCGTCGCCGACCTGCCCGCCGAGGGCGCGTCGCCCGCCTGACAGGCGCTCCCAGAGGGCACCATCGGTGGGCAGCTCCGTCGATCGGCGGCCGTGACCGGCAACCCGGCCACGGGGACAGGTCCGACGACGGGAGGACGACGGTGGTGGGGATGAGCGACGACAGCACACGTGGGTGGTTCTCCGGCGGGCGGGACACGACCCAGCTCGACCTCGGACAGGGCACGTTGGTGCCCCCACCCCGGGACACCCAGTTGATCACCGCGGAGCCTGCGGTGCCGGTCGGCTACGACACGGTGCAGGTCGACCGGGCCATGTTCGCCTCCGACCGGGTGCCCTCTCCGGCCATCGCGACCGGTGACCGGACCCCGGACCCGCTGGCCGACACCGGCTCGGTCGACGTCTCCGGCGTGCGGCTGCGCACCGTCGAGCAGCACCTGGACGAGATCCTCGGGGCGGTTCCGCAGCCGGCGCCCATCGAGCTCGCCGTCCTCGACGCCCAGGGCCTGCTCTGTGCCGAGCTGGTGACCAGTCAGCGGGCGCTGCCCGCCTTCGACCAGGCCGGGCTGGACGGCTACGCCGTCCGGTCGGCCGACATCGCCACCGCCACCGTCGAGCAGCCCACCGACCTGGCGGTCGTGGGGGAGAGCTCCGCCGGGTCGGGCGAGGCCACCTCGATCAGCGCCGGTCTGGCGCAGAAGGTCGCCGTCGGCGCCATGCTGCCGTCCGGTGCGGACGTCGTCGTCCCCGCGGCCTGGACCGACCAGGGCGCCGCCCGGGTGCAGGTCTACGCCGCGCTCGCGCCGGGCAGCTACGTGCGCCGGATCGGGGACGACGTCTCGCCCGGGGACACCGCCGTGCAGATCGGCACCCCGATCGGGCCGGCGCAGATCAGCCTGCTGGCCGCCGTGGGACGCGAGCGGGTCGCGGTCCGCCCGCGCCCGCGGATCGCCGTCCTGTGCGCCGGTGAGGAGCTGGTCGACGTCGGCGCCACCGTCGGCCCCGGCCAGCAGGTCGACGTGAACAGCTACGCGCTGGCCGCCGCCGCCCGCGACGCCGGTGCCGAGGCCTACCGCGCCGGCATCATGCCCAACGACAAGCGCCGGATGGTCGAGCTGATCGAGGGGCAGACGCTGCGCAGCGACGTCGTCCTGATCGCCGGCACCTTCGCCACCGGCGCGCCGGACCTCCTCCAGGAGGCCCTCGACGAGCTGGGCGGGTTGTCGTTCACCCAGGTGGCGATGCACCCGGGCCCGGTGCACGCCTTCGGCAAGCTCGGCCCGAACAACGTGCCGGTGATCTGCGTGCCCGGTGAGCCGGTGGCCGCGCTGGTCGCCTTCGAGGTGTTCGTCCGCCCGGCGATCCGGCTGATGCTGGGCAAGCGGCAGCTGTTCCGGCGCACCGTGCAGGCCGTCTCCGCTCAGCAGCTGCTCTCTCCGCTGGGCTACCGGCAGTACCTGCACGGGCAGGTCATGCGGCACCCCGACGGCGGGTACGTCGTGGAGCCGATCGGCGACGGCGACCAGGCGATGCTCGCCCGGATGGCCCGCGCCAACTGCCTGATCGTCGTCGACGAGGACGTCACCGAGGTCTCCGCGGGCGGTCTGGTGACGGTCATGCCCATGCTCCTCGGGGGCTGAGCTGGATCCGGCCCTGCACCCGGGCTGGCCGGTGCGGCTGGCCTGGGGACCGGTCGAGCTGCAGCCGCTGCGGCGTTCGGACGCCCACGAGTGGACCCGGCTGCGCATGGAGAACGAGGCCTGGCTGACGCCGTGGGAGCCCTCGGCCGGGCTGGCCTGGTCGGCGCGGCACACCCCCGGGGCCTACCGGGTGATGCGCCGGGCGGCCGCGCGGCGGGCCCGGGTCGGGATGTCGCTGCCCTTCGCGCTGCGCTACGAGGGGCGGCTGGCCGGGCAGGTGACCGTCGACAACATCGTGCGCGGCGCACTGCGCTCGGGGCACCTGGGTTACTGGGTGGACTCCGCCGTCGCCGGGCGGGGCGTCACCTCGCTGGCGGTGGCGCTGGTGTGCGACCACGCCTTCGGCCCGGTGGGGCTGCACCGGCTGCAGGCTGACATCCGGCCGGAGAACGGGCGGAGCCGGCGACTGGTCGAGCGGCTGGGGTTCCGTCAGGAGGGGCTGTTGCGCGGCTACCTCGACATCGACGGGGGCTGGCGGGACCACCTCGCGTACGCGCTGCTCGCGGAGGACGCACCGGGTGGCGTGCTCGCGCGCTGGCGGTCCCGGATCCCGAGGTGACGGCGTCCCGCGTCCGGCGGTTCGGCACCCGCCGTTGCCGAGGGCTGACGGTCCGTTACAACTTCGATATCCGGGGCAACGCCGACACGCCGGTGTGTGCGGCAGACTGCGCCGACACACCGGGAGACGTCCCTGGTATCGGCAGTCGGCGCCCTTACCTTGACTCCCGAGTGACGCGTGTGACTCGTGTGGCCCCAGGGATGG
>JAOPVN010000062.1 GCA_025966175.1 Modestobacter sp.
AGTGCGAGTCCGGCGGGAACTGGAAGATCAACACCGGCAACGGCTACTACGGCGGGCTGCAGTTCAGCCAGTCGACCTGGGCGGCGTACGGGGGTACCGAACTCGCGCCCCGCGCGGACCTGGCGACCTCGGCCCAGCAGGTCGACATCGCCGAGAAGGTGCTCGCCGGGCAGGGCATCGGCGCCTGGCCGACCTGCGGGAAGAAGCTGACGAGCGGCAGCACCGCCGCCACCGCGCCTGCTCCGACTCCGGCACCCGCTGCGGAGCAGTCGAGCGCTGCCCCGACGGGTGACTACACGGTCGAGCGCGGTGACACGCTGGCGACGATCGCCGCCGCCCACGGCCAGTCGTGGCGCGAGCTGTACCAGCGCAACGTCGGCGTCATCGGTGGTGACCCCAACCTCATCACCCCGGGTCAGGTGCTGGTGTCCTCCGGGGCGCAGCAGGCCGCTCCGGTCGCGGCAGCCCCCGTCGCTGCGGTGGCGCACGTCGTCGCGGCAACCCCCGTCGCCGCCACGACCACCGCCGGCGCGCACGTCACGAACGGTGCCGGGGCCGTCAAGCCGCAGGTGCAGGCGGCCGCCAACGCGGTCGTCGCCAACGTGCCCGGAGTCGCCGGCATCACCATCGGCGGCACCCGCGCCAGCGCCGTCGACCCGAAGGGTCACCCGTCCGGGCTGGCGTTGGACTACATGGTCGGCTCCAACAGCGGCCTCGGCGGCGCGGTCGCCCAATACCACGTCGCCCACTGGAACGAGCTCGGCGTGGAGTACATCATCTGGCAGCAGAAGATCCTCACCTCGCCGACCGGCTCCTGGAAGCAGATGGCAGACCGCGGGAGCGCGACGGCGAACCACCTGGACCACGTCCACGTCAACTACCGGGCGTGAGCCACCCAGGCGACAGCCGCCAGCTCGGCCAGGCGCTGTAGGTACGACGGCCCGCCGCCGCTCGCGGTGCGGGCGCGAGCCAGGACTCGTACGGAAGCGATCGCCGACCCGATGACGGGCCGGGGATCGCTTCCGTTCCGGCGTCCGGCGGCTTCGAAGGGTGCCGTGCAGCAGTTCTGCGACAGCGGCTCGCGACGATCGGGCCGCAGTTGATGCGCTCCGCGCGGCTGACAGCGTATGGTTGCACTCGGTCGCTGTTGCACCTCTGCTTCGTTCTCGGACGTCCGCAGTTGTCTCTGCCTGACGTTCCCCTTCGGTCCTGCCGGTCGGTGCGGCGACCCGGGACCGGGATCTTCCGGTTCTGCCACCCCCTGCACGGAATGAGAAGAACATGGCTCAGGGCACTGTGAAGTGGTTCAACGCGGAAAAGGGCTTCGGGTTCATCGCCCAGGACGGCGGCGGCGCCGACGTCTTCTGCCACTACTCCGCCATCAGCGGCGACGGCTACAAGTCCCTCGATGAGGGCCAGCAGGTCGAGTTCGACGTCACGCAGGGCCAGAAGGGCCCGCAGGCGGAGAACATCCGCCTCGTCTGACGCAAGGACAAGGGGCCGTGGCGCACAGCGCCACGGCCCCTTGTCATGTCCGCCCCCTTCCGGCGCGGACGGTGAACACGCATGCTGCCGCCCTGGACGCCGAGGATCCCAGCACGGCCGTAGCTGTGATCGGGCTCTTCACCGACCGCACCAGAGTGTCCGTGCCGTCGTACGGGTAGGCGGAGGACACCGCCCAGCCATCCGCGGTCTCCGCCAGGACCCTTCTCGGGTCTCAACGGAACGGACCAGTCTCGTGCGAGCAACCTTGATCTACGGCGCCGGTGACGTGCGGGTGGAGGACGTGCCCGACCCGGTGCTGAGGGAACCGACCGACGCCGTGGTGCGCGTGCCGCGCTCGTGCATCTGCGGCAGCGACCTGTGGCCCTACGCGGCGCGGGAGCACACCGAGCACGGCGACCGGATGGGGCACGAGTTCCTCGGGGTCGTGGAGGACGTCGGCTCGGAGGTGTCGGGGCTGAAGGCCGGGGACGTCGTCGTGGCGCCGTTCGTCTGGTCCGACGGCACCTGCGAGTTCTGCCGCGAGGGGCTGCAGACCTCCTGCCGGCACGGTGGGCAGTGGGGCGCTCCCGGCGTGGACGGCGGCCAGGGCGAGGCGGTGCGGGTGCCGCAGGCGCAGGGCACGCTGGTCAAGCTGCCCGTCGGTGAGGACTCCGCGCTGCTGGCCTCGCTGCTCACGCTGTCCGACGTGTTCTGCACCGGCCACCATGCGGCGGTCACCGCCGGGGTGGGCCCCCGGACGACGGTCACGGTGATCGGTGACGGCGCGGTCGGGCTGTCGGCGGTGCTGGCCGCCAAGCGGCTGGGTGCCGAGCGGATCATCCTGATGGGCCACCACAAGGACCGCACCGACCTCGGCCGCGAGTTCGGCGCAACCGAGGTCGTCCCCGCGCGCGGCGACGAAGGCATCGCGAGGGTCCGGGAGCTCACCGGCGGCGACGGCACCCACGCGGTGCTCGAGTGCGTCGGTCTCGAGGCGGCCATCGTGACGGCGTTCGGCGTGGTGCGCGACGGCGGCGTGGTCAGCCGGGTGGGGGCGCCGCAGTACGTGAACGTGCGGATGGACGCCGCCCTGTTCATGCGCAACGTCACGCTGACCGGCGGCGTGGCCCCGGCGAGGGCCTACATCGAGGAGTTGCTGCCGGACGTGCTCGACGGTGCGGTCGAACCCGGTCGGGTGTTCGACCGCACCGTCGGCCTGCAGGACGTGCCGGACGGCTACCGCGCGATGGCCGCTCGCGAGGCGCTGAAGGTACTCATCCGGCCGTGACCCGCCGTCGTCCCGCTACGCGGTCGCCGCTCCCACCGCCGCGTCGTCCGTGGCGTGCACGGTGGTGCTGACGGCGATGCGCAGCGCCTGGACGATCTCGTCCAAGGACAGGCTGGGCTTTGCGTCGGTGCGCCGGACGACCTGCTCGTGGACGTACGGGACGTGCACGAAGCCGCCGCGGACGCTGGGCCGCTCGGTCGCGATCAGGTGCATCAGCGAGTAGAAGACGTTGTTGCACAGGTAGGCGCCGGCCGTCCAGCTCACCTCGGCCGGGATCCCGGCGTCGCGCAGCGCCTCGACGATGGCCGCGACCGGAAGACCGGTGAAGTAGCCGACCGGTCCGTCGGCGACGATCGGCTCGTCGACCGGGGCCCGCCCGGCGTTGTCAGGCATCGCCGTGTCGTTGCGGTTGATGGCGACCTTCTCCGGCGTGATGCCGAAGCGCCCGCCTGCCTCACCGGCGCAGATCACCAGGTCGGGGTCGTGCTCGGCGATCGCCGCGCGCAAGGCGTCGCCCGCGGTGTCGTAGACGACCGGCAGGAACGCGGTGCGCAGCTCGACACCGTCCAGTCCCTCGGCGGCCAGCCGCTGCACGGCGAGCTGGGACGGGTTGACCTGCTCGCCACCGAAGGGCTCGAAGGCGGTCAGCAGAACTCGGGTCATCACTGGCTCCTAGAAGGCGAAGTAGTACACGATCGCGACGTTGCACACCCACAGCGGGAGTGCGGTCGGGATCTGGGCGCGGATCACGGAGTAGTCGTTCTTCAGTCGCAGCAGGGCGACCGGGACGATGTTGAAGTTCGCCGCCATCGGCGTGCAGAGCGTCCCGCAGTAGCCGCACAGCATGCCGACCGCGAACACCAGCGCGGCGTTGCCGTCGAAGTGCTGGATCAGCAGCGGATAGCCGATGGCGGCGGTCATGACGGGGAAGGCCGCGAACGCGTTGCCCATGATGACGGTGAAGATGGTCATGCCGAAGCAGTAGACGACGACGGCCGCGAGCAGGGACCCGCTCGGCAGGATGTTCTGGGCGCTGTCGCCGATCGCGTCACCGACGCCGGCCGTGGCGAACACGAGACCGAGCATCGCCAGCAACTGCGGCAGAACAGCGGCCCAGCCGATGTTCTCGGTCAGGCGCCGTCCCTCGTGCAGGGGGACGGACAGCTTGCGGGTGCGCAGGACCCACATGCCGATGAGCACCGCGATCACGGCCGAGGCACCGAGGCCGATCACCGTCTCGTTGCCCGCCTCGAGGAGCGGTCGCCCGCCGATCTCGATGTCCGGGCCGACGGTCGCGAACAGTGCGGTGATGACCGGGATCGCCAGCACCGGGATGAACAGCTTGTTGCCGAACCGTGCGGCCAGCCCCTCGCGCTGCTCCGGCGTGGTCGTCCGCTCAGCCGTGCCCGTCTTCAGCTGACCCGTCCCCGCCAGCACGGCGATGAGGATGACGGCCACGCCGAGCGGCCAGGCCGGCGCGTGCCCGCTCTGGACGAATCCCGCGTAGGGGAAGCAGATCCCGAGCAGACCCCAGAAGGCGCCGCTCGTGTACCGCTTCAGGTTCGACCGGTCCTGCATGACCATGAACCCGACGACGAGGAAGAACGCCGCGATCAACCAGTAGAACCACTCAGCCTTGATCACTGCGTCACGTCCTCGTCACGTCCGGACACCTTTGCCGACTCGACGACCGGCTGGTCGCCAGCCGCCCCGTCGCCCGCCGGCGCCTTGCCCAGCTCACGCGCCAGGCTGCGGTCGAGCCACAGCATCCGCGCGCCGTGGATCAGCAGCGCGCACACCGCCGTCGGGATCGCCCACAACGCGACGTCCAGCGGTGCCAGTTCGAAGCCGTAGGTGGCGTCCACGAAGCTGGTGATCAGCAGCACCGCACCCACCGCCACGAAGATGTCCTCACCGAAGAAGGAGCCGACGTTGTCGGTGCTCGCCGAGAAGGCACGGATCCGCTCCGACACGTGCGCCGGGAGGCGACCGTGCCGCTTCTCCGCGGCCGCCTCGGCCATCGGCGCCACGATCGGCCGGACCGACTGCGCATGCCCGCCGATGCTGAGCAGGCCGAGAGCGCAGGTGACCATTCGGACCAGCAGGTACGCGCCGAGCACGCGACCGGCCGTCAGCCGGCCCAGCTTCGCGATCAGCCGCCGGGACTGCTCCTGCAGCCCGTTGCGCTCGACCAGGCCGATGATCGGCAGGACCAGCAGGAAGATCGCGATCGAGCGGCTGCTGGCGAAGCCGGTGCCGAAGGCGTTCAGGATGTCGAGCGGGGACATGTGGCCCAGGAAGCCGGTCACGATGCCGGCCACGGTGACGACCAGCATCGCGTTCAGCCGGAGCGCGAAGCCGACCACCACGAGCAGGACGCCGAGGAGGACGAGCATCAGCGCTCCTTTCGAGTCGGTTCGGGAGGATCGCGCCGAAACATATGAGTTGTTCGACAATCCAACAAGAGGGCGTTTGTAAAATCTGGGAGGCCGCCGGTTGTGGTATCGGACGTCGCTGTGCAGCGCCGGAGCGAGGAACATGCGCGGGACGGCGCGGCCTCGGCACTGCGCCGGTGGACGAGCCGGGACTGGAGGGGAGTGCGAGTGGACCGGGTGGACGAAGCGATCGGCGGCGGGGCGCGGCTGCTCGCCCGGCTGGACCGCGCCTCGACCACGCAGGTGGTCGCGGACGCCCTGCGGGAACGCATCCTCGACGGGCAACTGCGCAGCGGCTCCCAGTGCCAGGAGCTCCAGCTCACCGCGGCCCTCGGCGTCTCCCGCAACACCCTGCGCGAGGCCTTCCAGATCCTGATCGCCGAGCGATTGCTCGTGCGCGAACCGCATCGCGGGGTGTTCGTCCGCCGCCTCGAGGCCGCGGACGTGCGGGACATCTACGCGGTACGGCGGCTGATCGAGTGCGCCGCGCTCGCCGCGCCGGCGTCGACGCGCGGCCTGCCGGAGATGCAGGCAGCCGTGGAGACCGCGCACGCGGCGGCGGCCCGTGGCGACTGGTACGAGGTCGGCAACGCCGACGTCCGCTTCCACCTGGCCATCACGGCGTCCGTCGGCAGCGCTCGGGTCGACCGCACGATGCGCGCCCTGCTCGCCGAACTCCGGCTGGCGTTCCAGTTGATGGCCGACGCCCATGCGCTGCACGAACCCTTTCTCGGCCGCAACCAGCAGCTCGTGGAGATGCTCGAGCAGCGCCGGCCGGTCGAGGCCAGCATCGAGCTGGCCGGCTACCTCGACGACGCCGAGCAGCTGCTGCTCGCCACCCTCACCCCGGTCGAGCCCTAGCCTCCTGACCATGCGTGCTGTGCAGATCACCCGCTTCGGTGGCCCCGAGGTCCTCGACGTCGTCGACCTGCCCGATCCGACCCCCGGAGAGGGCGAGCAGCTGTTCGACGTCTCCGCCTGCGGGGTCAATGTCGCTGATACGCACCACTCCCTGTCGTAGCGGGTACATCGCGGCACCGTGCGACCACACGCACGCCCGCCGACCTGGGGTTCACATCGCCCTCGGACCCACGAACGGGAATCCTCGGCTCCCCGGCCCGGCGCAGGTGCGAGCCGGTAGCGCGCTCAGTTTCCCGAGGTACCGTCGCGGAGGTCGCAGGTACAGGTCGCCAGGAGGCCGACGATGACCCAGACCCCGGTGATGCCGGTCCACATGCAGCGTGTCGGGTTCGACCCGGTCGACGAACTGGCCCGCGTACGCGCGGACGAGGGTGTGACCCGGGTGGTGACGCCCTTCGGCATACCGGCCTGGCTGGTGACCCGGGCCCAGGACGTCCGCGAGGTGCTGTCGGACCCGGCCCGCTTCAGCAACGCGCGCACCGAGTTCCCCCTGGCCGACCTGTTGCACCTGAGCCGGGAGGAGATGGCGGAGCAGCGGGCAGGCCAGCTGCTGGGCCTCGATCCTCCCGAACACACCCGCCTGCGGCGGATGCTGACCCCGGAGTTCACGGTCCACCAGATCCGCAGGCTGGCGCCGCGGATCGAGGCGATCGTCGAGAGCCACCTGGACGACCTCGAGCGGGAGGGCCCGCCGGCCGACCTGGTCGCCGGCTTCGCCCTGCCCATCCCCTCACTGATCATCTGCGAGCTGCTCGGTGTGCCGTACTCCGAGCGCGCGCAGTTCCAGCAGCGCACCCGCCGCCAGCTCGACATGTCGGTGCCGCTCGAGGAGCTGCGGACCCTGCGGCTCGAGAGCCGGGCGTTCATGCAGGCCCAGGTCGCCCGGGCCCAGGCCGCCCCGGGCGAGGACCTGCTGGGGATGCTGATCCGCGAGCACGGTGACGACCTCGGCAACGACGAGCTCGTCGGCATCGCTCTCCTGCTGCTCATCGCCGGCCACGAGACGACCGCGAACATGCTCGGGCTGGGGACGCTCGCGCTGCTGTGCCACCCCGATCAGCTCGCCGCGGTGCGAGACGACCCGGCGTCGGTCGGGCCCGCGGTCGAGGAGCTGCTGCGGTGGCTGAGCATCGTCCCCGCCGGGATCCTGCGGACGACGACCACCGAGGTCACCCTGGCCGGCCACACGATCCCCGCCGGGGAGCTGGTGGCAGCGTCCCTGGTCGCAGCCAACCGCGATCCGGCGCTCGTCGAGGACCCCGGTCGGTTCGACATCACCCGCGGCGCGCTGGGCCACCTGGCGTTCGGGCACGGGGTGCACCACTGCCTGGGCGCCCCGCTGGCCCGGATGGAGATGACCACCGCCTTCCCCGCCCTGCTGCGCCGCTTCCCGCACCTCGCCCTGGCCGTGCCGTTCGAGGAGGTCGACTTCCGTGCCCACCACTTCATCTACGGGCTGCAGTCGCTCCCGGTCACCTGGTGAGAGGGCAGCGAGCCGGGTGAGGGTCGCCGCCGACCGCGAGGTGTGCATCGGCTCCGGGAACTGCGTCTACTCCGCGCCGACGGTCTTCGACCAGGACGACGAGGAAGGCCTCGTCGTCCTGCTCACCGCCCAGGTCGACCCCCAGGACGCCGATGCGGTCCGCAACGCCGTCGCACACTGCCCCTCGGGAGCCCTGCGGATCGTCGAGGCCTGATCTGCCGCGCCGGTGTTCCCCGCCCGGTAGCTCGTGAGCGAGGTCCTCGCCGCACCGCATGCGTGCTGTGCAGACCACCCGCTTCGCGGCCCCGAGGTCCTCGACCGGGTCATGTCGTGGGAGCCGATGGAGAAGCCGTCGACGTGCTCGAGGAAGTCGCCGGCCAGGAGTGCGTTGGAGGGCAGCTCGCACATCATCACCACCGACAGGCCGTTCTCACCGCGGCGCAGACCGTGCTCCCCCAGCAGCCGCACCACGCCCTCGATCTCCGCGACGGTCCGGACGAACGGAATCATGATCTTGACGTTGGTCAGCCCCATCTCGTCACGGACGTACCGGAGCGCCTCGCACTCCATCGCGAAGCACTCGGCGAAGTCGGCCGAGAGGTACCGGGAGGCTCCGCGGTAACCCAGCATCGGGTTCTCCTCGTGCGGCTCGTAGATCTCCCCGCCCAGGAGGTTGGCGTACTCGTTGGACTTGAAGTCGCTCATCCGCACGATCACCGGCTCGGGCGCGAACGCCGCAGCGATCATCGAGATCCCCTCGGCGACCCGCTGCACGAAGAAGTCCCGTGCCGACGGGTAGGCGGCGATCCGTTCCTCGATCTCCCGCTTGAGCGGGGCATCGAGCTGGTCGAGGTCCAGGAGCGCCCGGGGATGGATGCCGATCTGCCGGTTGATGATGAACTCCAGCCGGGCCAGCCCCACGCCGGCGTGCGGGAGCCGGGAGAACGCGAAGGCCTGCTCCGGCGTCCCCACGTTCATCATGATCTTGGTGGGGATCTCCGGCATGGCGTCCAGCTCGGTCTCGGACACCTCGAAGCCCACCTCGCCGGCGTAGACCAGGCCGGTGTCGCCCTCGGCGCAGGAGACGGTGACCGGGTCGCCGTCGGAGAGCACCCGGGTGGCGGTCCCGGTGCCGACGACGGCGGGGATGCCGAGCTCGCGGGCGATGATCGCCGCATGACAGGTCCGCCCACCGCGGTTGGTCACGATCGCCGCGGCCCGTTTCATGATCGGTTCCCAGTCCGGGTCGGTCATGTCCGCGACCAGCACGTCGCCGGGGACGAACTCGTCCATCTGGTCGATGTCGGTGAGCACCCGGACGGCGCCGGAGCCGATCTTCTGCCCGATCGCCCGCCCCTCGACCACGACCTCCCCGGTGCCGGTGAGCTTGTACCGCTCGGAGGTGTTCCCGGAGCGGGACTGCACGGTCTCCGGACGGGCCTGCAGGACGTAGATCTTGCCGGTGAGGCCGTCCTTGCCCCACTCGATGTCCATCGGCCGGCCGTAGTGCTCCTCGATCCTGAGCGCCTGGCGAGCCAACTCGAGGACCTCGTCGTCGGTGAGGGACAGCAGCCGGCGGTCGGCGGGGTCGACGTCGACGAACTCCGTCGTCCGGCCGACCTCGGCGTGCTCGGTGTAGACCATCTTGGTGGCCTTCTCCCCCACGCCGCGCTTGAGGATGGCCGGGCGCCCGGCCCGCAGCGCGGGCTTGTAGACGTAGAACTCGTCGGGGTTGACCGCCCCCTGCACGACGCCCTCTCCCAGCCCGTAGGCCGCCGTCACGAAGACGGCGTCCCGGAACCCGGACTCGGTGTCCATGGTGAACAGCACCCCGGAGGCCCCGACGTCCGAGCGCACCATCCGCTGGACTCCGGCGGACAGCGACACCGTCTCGTGCTCGAAGCCGTGGTGCACCCGGTAGGCGATGGCCCGGTCGTTGTACAGCGAGGCGTAGACCTCGCGCACCGCCTGCAGGACGGCGTCGATGCCGCGCACGTTGAGGAACGTCTCCTGCTGGCCGGCGAAGGAGGCGTCGGGCAGGTCCTCGGCGGTGGCGCTGGAGCGCACCGCGAAGGAGACCTCGGCGTCGTCGCCGGCGAGCTGGGCGTAAGCCGCCCGGATGTCGGCCTCCAGGGCCGGCGGGAACGGCTGCTCGATGACCGCCCGGCGGATCTCCCGGCCGACCGCGGACAGCGCGCGGACGTCGTCGGTGTCCAGTCCGCGGAGCTGGTCGGCGATGCGGGCGGCCAGCCCGGTGTCGCCCAGGAAGCGCTGGTAGGCCGCGGCCGTGGTGGCGAACCCGTCGGGGACGCTCACGCCCGCGTCGGCCAGGTTGGAGATCATCTCCCCCAGCGAGGCGTTCTTGCCGCCGACGACCTCCAGGTCACCCAGCCCCAGCTCGGCGAACCACCGGACGTTGTCCGCGTCATCCGTGGTGTCGTCGACCGTGCCGTTGCGCGGGCCGCCGGTCGGTTCCTCGGGTGCGATGTCGGTGCTCATGAGTGGGTGGTCCTTCCTCGCCGGAGATCGTGGCCGGACTGCGGGCGCGCGCCGGAGCTGCGCCGCTGCCGGGCCAGGGCCTGGATCACCACGGTGGCGATCTCCTCGACGGAGGCCGCCGAGGTGTCCACCGTGGGCAGGTGGTGGGTGTCGTACATCGCCGTCGCCCGGCGAAGCTCGAAGCGGCACTGCTCTTCCGAGGCGTACCGGGAGTCCGGACGTCGCTCCTGCCGGACCCGGCTCAGCCGGGCCACCGTGGTGGTCAGCCCGAAACAGCGGTCG
This sequence comes from Modestobacter sp., assembly GCA_025966175.1. Lineage (GTDB taxonomy): Bacteria > Actinomycetota > Actinomycetes > Mycobacteriales > Geodermatophilaceae > Modestobacter. The sequence continues at coordinate 10,394 of JAOPVN010000062.1, forward strand.
GCGAGGTCCCGGACCGGCGCGGGCAGGTCGGTCGTCTCCAGGTCCTCGTCGACGAGGGGGTAGTTGGCCACGAACAGGCCGTGCTGCAGGGCCAGGTACATCGCCGTCGGCGTCTTCCCGCACCGGGACGGCGCCAGCAGGACGACGTCGGCCCGGTCCAGCCCGCGGGGGCTGAGCCCGTCGTCGTGCTCGATGGCGAACTCGATGGCCGCCATCCGGTCGTTGTAGCGCCGGACGTCGCCGACCCCGTGCAGGCGCCTCGCCTCGTGCAGCCCGCGAGCTCCCAGCTGCTCCTCCACCCGGGCCATGTGGATACCGAAGAAGTCGATGATCGGGGCCTTCGTCCGCATCAGCTCCTGCCGCACCTCGTCCACCGCGGCGGTGGTGAACACCAGCGGGGTCACCGGGCCCTCCATCGCCGCATCCACCTGAGCCACGACCTCGCGGGCCATCTCGACGGTGGAGATGAAGGGGATCAGCGTGCGCTCGAAGTGCACGTCGGGGAACTGGATGAGCAGCGCGTTGCCCATCGTCTCCGCGCTGATCCCGGTGCTGTCGGACAGGAAGAAGACCGGCACCGGCTCTCCGTCGGCGGCCGGGGAGCCGGCCGGGAGGGGACCGGTCAACGGGCCCTCCGCTCCGGGCGACCGGTGGCAGGGTGGTCGCGGTCGGGATCAGCAGTCATTCCAGCACCTCGGGTCGCGTCGTTGCAGGGAGGTGGAGCCGGCTCGGTAGGGAGTATCTCCTGCCGGCGGTCCGGTCGCGCCGCTGCACCCGGCCGGGACGCCGGCTACCGGCGCGCCCGCGCGGCCGCGGCGAGCTCGTCCAGCATCGCCGCGGTCGTGCCGAGATCGACGCAGGCGTCGGTGACGCTGACGCCGTACTCGAGCTCGCCGGGGCGCTCCTGGTCCAGGTCCTGCCGCCCGGCGACCAGGTTGCTCTCCAGCATCACGCCGCGGATCGCCTGCTCACCCGCGGCGACCTGGCCGGCCAGGTCATGCACGACGTCGGCCTGGCGCCGGTGGTCCTTCCGGCTGTTTCCGTGCGAGGCGTCGACGACGACCACCGCCGGCAGTCCACGTTCGAGGAGCCGGGCCCGGGTGTCGGCGATGTGCGCGGCGGAGTAGTTCGGGCCCATCCGGTCCCCGCGCAGGATCACGTGGCCCGTGTCGTTACCGGTCGTGGACAGCTGGGCGGTCATGCCGTGGCGGTCGACGCCGAGGAACTCGTGCGGCGCCCGGGCGGCCATCACCGCCTGGACGGCGACCTCGATGCTGCCCTCCGGGGAGTTCTTGAAGCCGATGACCGACGAGAAGCCCGACACCCGCTCGCGGGCGGTCTGGTCGGTGACGTTGCGCGCCCCGACCCCGTTGTAGGTGACCAGGCCGTCGAGGTACTGGGGGGTCAGGGCGTTGAGCGGTTCGGCAGCGACCGGTACGCCCATCGCGGTGATCCGGCACATGAGCATCCGGGTGGCGACCAGGCCCACGCTGATCCGGCTGGAACCGTCGAGGTAGGGGTCGTAGGCGAAGCCTTTCCAGTCGACCTCGGTCCGCGGCTTCTCGGTGTACGCGCGCATCACGATCTCGAGGTCGTCGGCGTGCCGGTCCCGCATCCCGCGCAGGAAGGCGGCGTACTCCAGGGTGGCCACCGGGTCGTGGATCGAGCACGGGCCCGCGATGACGGCCAACCGCCCGTCGGCACCGGCGACGATGTCGGTCAGCGCGCGGCGCCCGGCCCGCGTCGTGGCGGCCGACCTGGCCGACAGGGGCACGAGCGTGGCGACCGCCTCCGGGGTGACGACGATGCTCAGGCCGGCGATCCGGGTGTTCACCAGGCCGGTGAGGTCGACTGCCTCGGCGTCGTCGTGGCCCAGCTGCCGCGCGACGTCGGGCAGGAGCTCGGACTGGGTCGCGTCGATCTGCCGGTTGATCCGGCTCTGCAGGTCGAGCAACCGGTCGGCGATCTGGCTCGCCACGTCCAGGACCCGCTCGGCCGGGACGTCCTCGTGCTGCGCCATCCGGTTCAGGGTCCTGTTCTCGGGGTGGGGGTGGCGCCGGAGCCCAGCCGCACGTTGATCTGCTTGGTCTGGGTGAACCCGGCGATCATGCCCTCCAGGGACACCTCCCGGCCCAGGCCGCTCTGCTTGTACCCACCGTAGGACTGGCCCACGACCTGCCCGCCGCCCTGGTTGACCTGGACCCAGCCCACCTCCAGCCGGTGGGCGGTGGTGATCGCCGCGTCGATGTCGGAACTCCAGACGTAGGCCGCGAGCCCGTAGGCGGAGTCGTTGGCCATCGCGACGACGTCGTCCACGTCGGTCCAGGGTATGGCCACGACCACGGGCCCGAAGATCTCCTCCCGGGCGAGGCGGAAGCTGTTGTCGCCGCCGGAGAACAGCGTGGGGACGTGGAAGAACCCCTCTGACAGCGGCCCGCTGGTCGGCGGCAGACCACCGAGCTCGACGTGCATGGCCGGGTTGGCCAGCCCGTCCTCCAGGTACTCCCGGATGGAGTCGAACTGGGTCTGGTTGATGACCGCGCCGATGTCGCTGGCCTCGTCCAGCGGGTTCCCGACCCGGAGGGCGCCCAGCCGGTCGGCCAGCCGGGCCAGGACCTCGTCGTGGACGTCGCGGTGCAGGTACAGCCGCGATCCGGCGGTGCAGCTCTGCCCCTGGCGGGTGACCCGCGAGGACAGCAGCAGGCCCTCGATCAGCTCGTCGGTCACCGCGCCGGGGAAGACGATGGACGGGTTCTTGCCGCCCAGCTCCAGCGAGACGTGGGCGAGCCGCTCCCCCGCCCGGCCGGCGATACCCCGGCCGACCTCGGTGGAGCCGGTGAACGAGACCTTGTCGACGCCGGGATGGTCGACCAGCGCCGCCCCGGCGTCCCGGCCGGTCCCGGTGACCACGTTCAGCACGCCGTCGGGCAGCAACTCCGCGCAGATCTCGGCCATCAGCAGGATGGACAGCGGCGCGTCCTCGGCGGCCTTCAGCACGATCGTGTTCCCGGCGGCCAGCGCGGCCGGCACCTTGAAACCGGCGATCATCAGCGGTGAGTTCCACGGCAGGATCGCGCCGACCACCCCGAGCGGCTCCTGCCGGGTGTACTGCAGCTGCGAGGACCCCGCCGGCAGCGTCGTGCCCTTCACCTCGCCGGCGACGCCCCCGAAGTAGCGGAACAGGTCGGCCAGCAGCGCCACCTCCGGCCGCGCCTGGGTGCGCAGCGCGTTCCCGGTGTCGGCTGCGGTGACCTGGGCGAGCTCCTCGGCCCGGCCCTCGACGGCGTCGGCGATCCGGAGCAGCACCCGCTGGCGGGCGGTGAAGTGCTGGTCGCGCCAGGCGGGGAACGCCGCGCGCGCGGCGGCGACGGCGCGCGCGACGTC
>JAOPVN010000074.1 GCA_025966175.1 Modestobacter sp.
GTGCTCTGAGTCCGCTGCGGACTCAGAGCACTGGTTCCCGGCCAGGACCTCAGCGCTTGCTGGCGTACTCCTTGAGCAGACCGCGGCTGATGATCGTCTTCTGGATCTCGCTGGTGCCCTCGCCGATCAGCAGGAACGGTGCCTCGCGCATCAGCCGCTCGATCTCGTACTCCTTGGAGTAGCCGTAGCCGCCGTGGATGCGGAAGGAGTCCTGGGTGACCTCGCTGGCGAACTCACTGGCGATCAGCTTGGCCATGCCGGCCTCGACGTCGTTGCGGGCGCCGGAATCCTTCAGCCGGGCGGCCCGCACCATCATCGTGTGGGCCGCCTCCACCTTGGTGCCCATCTCGGCGAGCTTGAAGGCGATGGCCTGGTGCTGGGCGATCGGCTTGCCGAACGTCTCGCGCTGCTGGGCGTACTCGATGGCCAGCTCGAACGCGCGGATCGCGACCCCGCAGCCCCGCGCAGCGACGTTGACGCGACCGACCTCGACGCCGTCCATCATCTGGTAGAAACCCCGGCCGGGATGCCCACCGAGGACCTTGTCCGCACCGATCCGGAAGCCGTCGAAGCTGGCGTCGGTGGTGTCGATCCCCTTGTAGCCCATCTTGTCGATGCGGCCGGGGATGGAGAACCCGGGCAGCCGCTCCCCCAGCCCCGGCGTCTTCTCCACCAGAAACGTGGTCATGTTCTTGTAGGGCGAGTCGCTGCCCTCGTCGGTCTTGACCAGGAAGGCCACCAGCGAGGAGTTCTCGCCGTTGGTCAGCCACATCTTCGAGCCGTTGATGACGTACTCGTCGCCGTCCCGGGTGGCCTTGGTCCGGATCGCCGCGACGTCGGAGCCCAGCTCGGGCTCGGACATCGAGAACGCCCCGCGCAGCTCACCTGTGGCCAGCCGCGGCAGGTAGTGCTCCTTCTGCTCCTGCGTGCCGTGCTGGGTGATCAGGTGCGCGACGATGAAGTGCGTGTTGATGACGCCGGAGACGCTCATCCAGCCGCGGGCGATCTCCTCGGCCACCAGGGCGTAGGTGAGCAGGGACTCCCCCAGCCCGCCGAACTCCTCCGGGATGGTCAGCCCGAAGATGCCCATCTCCTTGAGCGCCTCCACGATCGCCGTCGGGTAGATGTCCCCGTGCTCCAGCTCCTGGGCCTTGGGGATGATCTCCTTGTCGACGAAGCTGCGAACGGTCGACAGGATCTCCTGCTGGACGTCGGTCAGGTCCGCGGTCTGTGCCAGGCGGGTCATCGAACACTCCTCGGGACGCCGGTGTCTCGGTTACTGGTGAGTATGGACGACGCCGGCGCCGCCCAGCGGTGGCCTCCGTCACGACAGGGCGCACAGCGGCGGCGGTTACCGTCGGCCTGATGTCACCCCGCAGCGTCCTCCTCGGCACGGTGACCGTCGTCGTCCTCGCCCTGGCCGGCTGCACCGGATCCGGGTCCACGGACGCCGCCACCGGCACCTCCGCCGAACCGGCTGCGGCCGGCGCGGCCGCCGCGGCAGAGGCCGCAGCCGATCCCGCCGTCGCGAACACTCCTGCCGACGCCGCCCTGGCCGTCGCGCTGCGCGCACCCGACCTGCCGGCCGGCTGGTCGGTCCAGGCCAATCCGCTCGCCGAGGGTGCGAAACTCACCGACAACCCCAGCCTGGCGGGCATCTGCGGCGCGACGTTCGCCTCGGAGGCGCACCGGACGGCGAAGCACCCCGTGGTCGGGCTGGACGGGAGCGGCACCCCGCAGATCTCGTCCGAGGCGATCGCCTACGACTCCGCGGACGCCGCGGCGACCGCCGTGCAGGAGCTGGTGCAGGCGTTCGGCAGCTGCCCCGCCGATCAGTACACCTTCGAGCCCGGGCCGAGCGCCCAGGGCCTGGCGGCCAACAGCGTCGTCTTCCAGTACCGGCTCGCCGACGGCACCACCCAGGTCGTCGTCGCCCAGACCCGCGGGCAGGTGCTCTCGGTCCTGATCGGTGAGGACCCGGCGGCCACCGCGGCCGCCGGACGGTCGATCGCCGTCCGCATCTCGGCCCTGCCCGCCGCCGCCATCGGCGGCTGACCGCACACTGATCCGGCCGACCGGCCCGGGGAACGTGCAGACGAGGTGACGAGTGAGCCAGGACGATCCCTCCCGAGGGACCCCGCCGCCCGGCTACGGCATGCCGCCCGGCTACGGCATGCGCCGGCCGACCAATCCGCTCGCGATCGCCGCCCTGGTGCTCTCGTTCCTCGGCGCGCTGGCGCCGATCGGCCTGGTGCTCGGCATCATGGCCCGCGGGCAGATCCGCCGCACCGGCGAGGGAGGCGAGGGCCTCGCGCTGGCGGCGGTCATCATCGGCGGCATCGTGAGCGCGCTGCTGCTGGGCGGGCTGATCCTGTGGATCTTCGTGCTCGCCTCGATCGGCAACGGGGGCTTCGCGCCCTGAGAAGGACTCCCTCCCGGCAGAAGGACGCCCTGGACGGGGCCTGACTCAGGCTTCGGGCGGGGTGAAGCTCGAGGTGCGGGTCATCCCGGCCGCACGGCCCTTGCCGGAGATCACCAGCGCCATCTTGCGGCTGGCCTCGTCGATCATCTCGTCGCCGAGCATCGCCGAGCCCTTCTTGCCGCCGGCCTCCGACGTCGCCCAGTCGTAGGCGTCGAGGATCAGCTCGGCGTGGTCGTAGTCCTCCTGGGAGGGCGCGTAGATCTCGTTGGCCGCGTCGATCTGGCCCGGGTGCAGCACCCACTTGCCGTCGAAGCCGAGCATCGCCGAGCGCTTGGCGACCTCCTCGA
>JAOPVN010000103.1 GCA_025966175.1 Modestobacter sp.
GCCGGGCCAGCGTGGCTGCCTCCACGGCGTCGGACGAGTCCGCCCAGCCCGGCAGCGCCCGCTGCACGGCGAGGTCCACCCCCGCCAGCCGGGCCGCCAGGGCGCCGGCGGGGGTGGTCGTCGTCCACACCGCGGGGACCCGCCGGGCCACGAACGCGGGGGCGAACGAGCCGAACGTCGCGGCCACCAGCTCCGGCCCGACGGCGCCGAGGGGCGCGGCCCGGCCGGCGAAATAGCCGGCCCAGAACCCGCGCAACCCAGCGGCGTCGAAGGCGGTGCGCGCCTCGTCGGCGAAGTAGGTCAGCGCGTGGAACGGCTCGCCCAGCGCCCAGAGGCGTCGGGCCGTGGTCAGGCCCTCGTGCAGGGTCCCGCCACGAGCCTGCGAGCGGTGGGGGGCAGGAGGGCCCTTCATCATGCGCTCACGGAATCAGGCATGCCCAGCCACTCGCGCCATCGGGGGTCGACCGTGCGGTGCCCGAGCAACCGCCAGGCCGCGCCGCTGGGGGCACCGGGCGGGTGCGGCAGCGACCAGCCCATCTCCGCCAGCGACCGGTCGGCCTTGATGTGGTTGCAGCGGCGGCAGGCGGCGACGACGTTGTCCCAGGTGTGGGTGCCCCCGCGGCTGCGCGGCACCACATGGTCGATGCTCGTCGCCGAGCCGCCGCAGTAGACGCAGGTCTGCCCGTCGCGGGTGAACACGGCCCGCCGGGACAGCGGCACCTGCACCGGGTAGGGCACGCGCACGTAGCGGGTCAGCCGGACGACGATGGGCACGGCGAGGGTGATCCGCTCGGCGTGCACCTCGTCGTCGGTGACGTCGACGGCCTCTGCCTTGGCGGCCAGCACGAGCACGATCGCGCGACGGCTGGAGACCACGCACAACGGCTCGTAGGTGGCGTTGAGCAGGAGGGTCGCGCCCGTCGTGGACGTGGCCGGGGCAGGGGCGCGCGGAGCGAGGGAGAGGTCGTGACGTGCGCCGGGCTGACCCGGCGCGGACGACGACCCGAGTGCGGTGATCGACACGGGACACCTCCGAGTGCCCCCGGCCGCCGACGGCTTCGACGGCCCATGGGCACTCACATCCTGCACTGCGGGGGTGTGATAACGGACGTCGACCCCTCGAAGTGGCCGCGGAGTGCCGGTTACCGTCGGCCCGTGCGCTATCCCGACGCCCCCCGCCTGGACCTGGTCGAGGACCTGCACGGCCGCTCCGTCGCCGACCCCTACCGCTGGCTGGAGGACGTCGACGACCCGCGCACCGCCGCCTGGGCGGCGGCTCAGGACGAGCTGGCCGCGGGGCTGCTGGCCGAGCTGCCCGGACGCCCGGCCTTCGCCGAGCGGGTCGGCGAGCTGGTGCACGCCGGCGCCGTGGGCATCCCGGTCTGGCGCCGCGGGCGGGCCTTCTCCACCCGCCGGGACCCCGGTCAGGAGCACGCGGTGCTGCGGGTGACCGACCCCGACGGGAGCGTGCGGGTGCTGGTCGACCCGACTGTCCTGGACCCGGCCGGCACCACCACGCTGGATGCCTGGTCACCGAGCTGGGAGGGCGACCGGCTGGCCTACCAGCTCTCGGTCGGCGGCGACGAGGAGTCCCAGCTGTTCGTGCTCGACGTCGCCAGCGGCGAGCTGCTCGAGGGGCCGATCGACCGGTGCCGCTACTCCCCGGTGGCCTGGCTGCCCGGCGGCGAGGAGCTGTTCTACGTGCGCCGGCTGGCCCCGGAGCTGGTGCCGGCCGGCGAGGAGCAGTTCCACCGGCGGGTGTGGCGCCACCGGGTGGGCGGCAACCCGGACGCCGACGTCCTGGTCCACGGCGAGGGCAGCGACCCGTCCACCTACTTCGGGGCGCGGACCAGCGCCGACGGGCGCTGGCTGGTGGTCTCCGCGTCGGTGGGCACCGCCCCGCGGGACGATGTGTGGCTGGCCGACCTCACCGGCGACGGCACGCTGCGGGAACTGCAGGTCGGCGTGGACGCGCAGACCTCGGCGTGGGTGGCCCGCGACGGTCGGCTGTGGATGCACACCGACCGGGACGCCCCGCGCAGCCGGCTGGTGGTCGCCGATCCGGCGGACCCCGCCACCTGGGCACCCGCGGCCTGGCGTGAGGTCATCCCGCAGCAGCCCGACGGCGTCCTCTCCGACCTGGCGCTCGTCGACGGACCGGACGGCGGCCTGCAGGTGCTGGCCGTGCACGCCGTCGACGCCACCGATCGGCTCTCGTTGTGGGCCGCGGACGGCAGCGGCCGGTTGGCCGAGGTCACCGAACTGCGCCCCGGAAGCGTGTCCGGGGTCAGCGCACCGCCGGAGGGCGGGACGAGGGCGTGGGTGGGCTTCACCGACTACGCCACCCCGCCCTCGGTGCTGCGCTGGGACGCCGGCGACCCCGCCGCGCTCACCGTGTGGGAACAGGCCCCCGTCGCCGGCGCGGTCCCGGACGTGCAGGTGCGGGAGACGCATGCGACGTCGGCGGACGGGACGCCGGTGCACCTGTTCGTGCTGTCGGGGACCGGCGCCCCGGACACCCCGCGCCCGACCGTCCTCTACGGCTACGGCGGCTTCAACGTCTCACTGACCCCCGCCTACAGCGCACAGGCCCTGGCCTGGGTCGCCGCGGGGGGCGTGTGGGTGGTGGCGAACCTGCGCGGCGGTTCCGAGCACGGCGAGGAGTGGCACCGCGCCGGGATGCGCGAGCGCAAGCAGAACGTCTTCGACGACCACGCCGCGGCCGCCGAGCACCTGATCGCCGAGGGATGGACGACCCCGGCGCGGTTGGCCGTGATGGGCGGTTCGAACGGCGGGCTGCTGGTCGGCGCGATGACCACCCAGCACCCGGACCTGGTCGCCGCCGTCGTCTGCAGCGCACCGCTGCTGGACATGGTCCGCTACGAGCTGTTCGGCCTGGGGCGGACCTGGAACGACGAGTACGGCACCGCCGCCGACCCCGAGGAGCTCGGCTGGCTGCTGGGCTACTCGCCCTATCACCGGGTGGTCGAGGGAACGGCGTACCCCGCGGTGCTGTTCACGACCTTCGAGTCCGACACCCGGGTGCACCCGCTGCACGCCCGCAAGCTCGCCGCGGCGCTGCAGCACGCCACCAGCGCCGAGGCACCGATCGTGCTGCGCCGCGAGCTCTCGGTCGGCCACGGCGCCCGGGCGGTCAGCCGGACGGTGGACCTGGCCGCCGATCAGCTCGCGTTCCTGGCCACCCACACCGGCTTGGTGCCTCCCCGGAACCGAGCTCACTAGAGGTCGGCGAAGACCTTGTCCAGGTCGACGCCGTCGGGGACGTTCCCGTCCTTGACGCCGAGGTCGAGGAGTTTCGCGACGGAGTTCCGGTCGATCTCGGTCGGGTACTTCGGCAGCGTCAGGGCGGCGGCCACGTCGGGTTGGATCTGGGTGTAGCTGCTGAGGACGGCGCGCGCCTCGTCGGGGTGGTCGGTGGCGTACTGCTGGGACTCGACCATCGCGGCGGCGAACGCCTTCACGGCGTCCGGGTTCTCCGACGCGTACTTGTCGGAGGTGAAGTACCCGGCCACGGTGAGGTCCGGATCGGTCTGCGTGTAGGGCGAGGTGACCGCGCGCATCCCCTGCCCCTTGCCGACGGTGGCGAACGGCTCGACGGTGAAGGCGGCGTCGACCGAGCCGTCGGCGACCGCGGCGACCATGTTCGGGAAGGGCAGCTCCACGAACTTCACCGACGCCGCATCGCCACCTGCCTGCCGCACGGCCTCCCGCACGACGGTGTCGCTGATGTTGTTGATCGAGTTGATCGCCACCGACCGGCCGGCGAGGTCCGCGGCGTTCTGCACCGGGCTGTCGGACCGGACGATCACGGCGGCGAAGTCGGCCTTGGGATCGCCGGTCGCCCCGGAGCCGGGGGCCACCAGGGCCAGCGGGACGCCGCGGGCCTCGGCCTGCAGCAGGCTGGTGATGTTGGAGAAGCCGAACTGGGCCTGGCCGGTCACCACGGCCGGCACGATGGCCGCCCCACCCTGGGCCAGGAAGGGCTCCACCTGCAGTCCGTGACCGGCGAAGATGCCCTGCTCGACCCCGAGGTAGAGCGGGGCGACGTCGACGATCGGGATGGCGCCGACGCTGACCACGGTCAGATCACCGCTCGCGCCGCCGGTGCCGCTCGCGCCGGCGCCCGCGCTGCCGCCGTCCCCGCCTCCGCAGCCGGCGAGCGCCAGGGCGCCCGTCACCGCGCTCGTCAGCACGACGCTCGTCCAGCTCCGGCGCACAGGGTCCTCCAGGGGGTCGTCCACCGCGCGCAGGCGGGCATCATCGCCCGGCCGACGGTGGATCAGGTGGGCGCGGACGCTAGGGCGTGACCCGGGTCACGTCAACGCGTCCTTCCGCCCCGCGGCAGGCGGGCCGCACGGTCCTGACCGGCGCTCTCGCCGGCACCTGTCGCCCGACCGGGATCTCCCTCCGCGCGGTCGACCCACCCTGCACACCTGCAACACTGCCTGCCATGGAAGGCCCACAGACGGTGATCGCGCCGCGGGACGACCCCGCCGGCCTCGCGTCCCGGCTGCGCCCGCTCCCGGGCCCCCGTTCCCGCACCGGCGCAGGTCCCCGCTGAGCCGCCACGCCCGACACAGCAACCCGCCCAGCCGCCCGGCGACCTTCCGCGAGGTCTTCGCCGTCGGTGAGTTCCGGCCGCTGTACGGCTCCTACCTGCTCTCCACGATCGGCGACGAGCTCGCCCGCGTCGCGCTCACCGTGCTGGTCTACCAGCGCACCGACTCCGCGGCGCTCTCCGCGATCACCTTCGCCATCAGCTACCTGCCCTGGCTGGTCGGTGGCCCGGTGTTGTCCGCGCTCGCCGACCGGTTCCCCCGGCACCGGGTGCTCATCACCAGTGACGTGGCCCGCGCGGTGCTCGTCGCCCTCATGGCCGTCCCCGGGGTGCCGCTGCCGGTGCTGCTCGCCCTCCTGCTGGCGGCTTCGTTGTGCTCGCCGCCGTTCGAGGCGGCCCGCAACGCGCTGATGGCCGACGTCCTCCACGGCGACCGGTACGCCGTCGCCACCTCGCTGACCGGCATCACCGCCCAGGTCGCGCAGCTGATCGGGTACGTGCTGGGTGGGGTGCTGCTGGTCAGCGTCAGCCCGTCCGCTGCCCTGGTCCTGGACGCCCTCACCTTCGCTGCCTCAGCCACCTGGCTGGCCCTCGGGCTGCGCCGTCGACCCGCGCCGGTGCTGGAGAGTCCCGAGGGCGGGGCCGGTTCGATCTGGGCGGCCGCCAGCAGCGGGCTGCGGCTGGTCGCCTCGACCCCCCGGCTGCGCGCCATCGTCGGTCTGCTGTGGGTGGCCGCGCTGTTCGTCAATGCCTCCGAGGGGATCGCCACGCCACTGGGCCTGCAGCTGCAGGGCACCACCGCCGCCGCCGGCCTGCTCCTGGCGGCCAACCCCGCCGGCACCGCGCTGGGCGGGCTGTTCATCGGACGGTTCTGCCCGCCGCACCTGCGGGAGCGGCTGCTCGCCCCGCTGCTCGGGCTGTCCCTGGGCGGAGTCCTGCTGGCCGGGTTGGTCCCCCTGGTGCTGGACCGCGGTACGGCCGCCTTCGCCGTCGTCCTGGTGCTGTTCTTCCTCGCCGGCATCGGCGGCGCGGTCAACATCCCGCTCAACGTCGCGTTCGTGCAGGCGGTGCCCAGCGCCTACCGGGGGCGGGCGTTCGGCGTGGCGGCCTCCGGCCTCTCCGGCTTCCAGGGACTCGGGGCCGTGCTGGCCGGCGTGGGCGCCGACGTGCTGCGGCCCAGCACCGTCGTGGCGCTGGCCGGCGGCGTCGGTCTGCTCGCCGTCCTCGGGCCGCTGCTGGCGATGCGCCGCGGCCCCACGGCCCGGCAGAAGGGGAGACCCTTCCCACGTGGCCTCCGGGCACGTGGCTGAGGGACGATCGGTGACATGAGCGAGACGAGCCGGTCGCTGCCCTCGGCGCGCACCTTCTACGCCGAGATCGGTGGGGAACCGACCTTCCGGGCCCTCGTCGCGCGGTTCTACGCCGGCGTCCGGGAGGACCCGATCCTGCGGCCGATGTACCCGGCCGACGACTGGGACGGCGCGGAGACCCGGCTGCGGATGTTCCTGGAGCAGTACTGGGGCGGTCCGACGACGTACTCGGACAACCGCGGCCACCCGAGGCTGCGGATGCGCCACGCCCCCTTCGCCGTCGACGAGAAGGCCCGCGACGCGTGGCTGAGCCACATGCGGGACGCGGTCGACTCCCTGGAGCTCTCCGCCGAGCAGGACGCGACGTTGTGGGGTTACCTGGAGATGGCCGCCCGCAGCATGCAGAACCGGTAAGGACCCCGTCCCCCTCACGCCTCGCGAGCTCGGCGCGAGCCTCTGGACGGGGCCATGATCTCCGAGGAGCCTCCGCTGAGCCAGCACCCGACGTCCACCGACCTGGTTCCGGCCACCGACGCCGACTGGTGGCGGGACGCCGTCTTCTACCAGGTCTACGTGCGCAGTTTTGCCGACGGCAGCGGGGACGGCGTGGGCGATCTCGCCGGGATCCGCAGCCGGCTGCCCTACCTCGCCGACCTCGGCATCGACGCGCTGTGGATCACGCCCTTCTATCCCTCGCCGATGCACGACCACGGCTACGACGTCGCCGATCCCCGCGACGTCGAGCCCACGTTCGGCGACCTCCCCGGCTTCGACGCGCTGCTCACCGACGCCCACGCCCGGGGCATCCGGGTGACGATCGACCTGGTGCCCAACCACAGCTCGCACGACCACGAGTGGTTCCAGGAGGCGCTGGCCGCCGCGCCGGGATCGCCGGCCCGGGCGCGGTACTTCTTCCGCGACGGTCGCGGTCCGCACGGCCACCTGCCGCCGAACAACTGGCCGTCGGTCTTCGGGGGCCCGGCGTGGACCCGGGTACCGGACGGGCAGTGGTACCTGCACCTGTTCGCGCCCGAGCAGCCGGACCTGGACTACGCCAACCCCGAGGTGATCGCCGACCTCGAGGAGACGCTGCACTTCTGGCTGGACCGCGGCGTGGACGGCTTCCGCATCGACGTCGCGCACGGGATGGCCAAGCCGCCGGGGCTGCCGGACATGGTGCCCGCCGAGGACACCGGGCTGTTCGCCGACGAGGGCCCCGGCGACCTGCGGTTCGACCAGGACCCCGTGCACGCGCTGCACCGGCGGGTCCGCACCGTGCTGGACCAGTACCCCGGCCGGATGGCCGTCGGCGAGGTCTGGGTCTTCGACGACGAGCGGCTGGCCCAGTACCTGCGGCCCGACGAGCTGCACCTGGCGTTCAACTTCCGGCTGCTGACCGCCGAGTGGGACGGCGAGGAGCTGCGCTCGGCGGTGGAGCACTCGCTGACCACCGTCGCGGCCACCCCGGCGCCGGCCTGCTGGGTGCTGTCCAACCACGACCGTCCCCGGCACGTCACCCGCTACGGCGGGGGCGCGGTCGGCACCCGGCGGGCCCGGGCTGCGGCGCTGCTGCAGCTCGCGCTGCCCGGTGTCGCGTACGTCTACAACGGCGACGAGCTCGGCATGCCCGACGTCGACCTGCCCGACGAGGTGCTGCAGGACCCGATCTGGGAACGCTCCGGGCACACCGAGCGCGGCCGGGACGGCTGCCGCGTGCCGGTGCCGTGGTCCGGCGACGAGCCGTCGTACGGGTTCTCCACCATCCCCGACACCTGGCTGCCGATGCCGGCCGGCTGGGGACCGCTGACCGCCGAGGCGCAGGCCGGCGACGCGCACTCGATGCTGTCGCTGTACCGGGTGGCGCTGGGCCTGAGGCGCAGCTCCCCCGCCTTCGCCGGCACCGGGCTGCAGTGGCTGCCGGCACCGGACGGCTGCCTGGCCTTCCGCCGTCCCGGGGGGCTGGTCTGCCTGCTGAACCTCTCCGGCGCCCCGGTGCCACGGCCGGAGGGGCAGGTCCTGCTGGCCAGCGAGCCGATCAGGGACGGTCAGGTGCCCGCCGACACCGCTGTCTGGCTGCACTCCTGAGGGCCCGCGCGCCGGTCGGGTAACTTCCGGGTCCGTGAAGACCCGTGACCTCGCGTACGTGGCCCTCTTCGCTGCCATCGTGGCCGTGCTGGGGGTGATCCCACCGGTCGCCATCCCGGTGATCCCGGTGCCGATCACTGCGCAGACCCTGGGCGTGATGCTGGCCGGCTCGGTGCTGGGCGCCAAGCGCGGCGGCCTGGCGCTGCTGCTCTTCCTGGCCGTGGTGGCCGTCGGGGCGCCGGTGCTCTCCGGCGGGCACGGCGGGCTCGGGGTGTTCGTCGGCCCGACCGCCGGGTACCTGTACAGCTGGCCGATCGCCGCGTTCGTGGTCGGGCTGCTCACCCAGGTCTTCTGGCGGCGGTTCAACCTGGCCTACGCCCTCATCGCCAACGTGATCGGCGGCATCGTGGTCGTCTACGCGGTCGGGATCCCGTTCACCAGCGTCTACGCCGACGTCTCGTTGACGACGTCCTTCGTCGGCTCGCTCCTGTTCATCCCCGGCGACGCCGTGAAGGCACTGATCGCCGCGCTGGTGGCCGTCGGCGTGCGCCGCGCCTACCCGGTGATCGAGCTGCCCGCCCGGCAGCCCGCCGCCCACCGCTGAGCTCCTCCGTGGCCCGACCGTGGCGGCGGGCCGCCGCCCGGCCGGCCGAGGAGACCGCCGTCCGCCCCCGGACGGCGGTGGAACTGGTCGACGTCAGCCACACCTACGGCGAGCGGACCGTGCTGCGGGACGTCTCCCTCGTGCTGGCCGAGCACCGGGTCGGGGTGATCGGCAGCAACGGCTCCGGCAAGAGCACGTTCGCCCGCTTGCTCAACGGGCTGGTGGTGCCGACCTCGGGCCGGGTGCTGGTCGACGGGCTGGACACCGCTGCCGACCTGCGTGCGGTGCGCCGCCGGGTCGGCTTCGTCTTCCAGGACCCGGACGCGCAGATCGTGCACCCCACGGTCGCCGAGGACGTCGCCTTCGGGCTGCACAACCAGCGGGTGCCGGCGGCCGAGCGGGCGGAGCGGGTGGCCGAGGTGCTGGCCCGCTACGGCCTGGCCGGGCACGCCGACCACCCGGCGCACCTGCTCTCGGGCGGCCAGAAGCAGCTGCTGGCGATCGCCGGGGTGCTGGTGATGCGCCCGGCGCGGGTGGTCTTCGACGAGCCGACGACGCTGCTGGACCTGGCCAACCGGCGCCGGGTCGCGCGGGTGATCGAGGAGCTCGAGCAGGACGTCGTCGTCGTCACCCACGACCTGGACCTGCTGACCGGCTTCGACCGGGTGCTCGTGGTCGAGGACGGCCGGGTGGTCGCCGACGGGGCGCCCGGCGAGACCGTCGACTGGTACGTGGCGCGGATGACGTGAGCACGCTCGCCCTGTACTCCCCCGTGCCCAGCGTCCTGCATCGGACGCCGGCCGGGCTGAAGCTCGCGGCGCTGGCCGCGCTGAGCGTGCTGCTGTTCGCGGTGCCGCAGCTGCCGGTGGCGTCGATCGCGCTGGCCGCCGTCGTCGTCCTCGCGCTGGCCGGCGCCCGGCTCACACCCCGTCAGCTGCTCGCCCAGCTGCGGCCGGTCTGGCTGTGGCTGGCCGGCCTGCTGGTGTTCCACGCGATCGTCACCGACCTGGCGACCGGCGCGCTGGCGGTGATCCGGCTGGCGACGCTGGTGCTGGCCGCGGCGGTGGTGACCGCGACCAGCCGGGTCGCCGAGCTGGTGGCGGTGATCGAGTGGGTGTGCGCACCGCTACGGCTGCTCGGCGTGCGCCCGGCCCGGATCGGCCTGGCGATCGCGATGACGCTGCGGTTCATCCCGCTGATCGCCGAGCGGGCGGAGCGGATCCGGGAGGCGCAGGCTGCGCGGGGGGCGACCCGGCCGCTGTTCCTCTCGCTCGTGCCGCTGCTGGTGCAGGTGCTGCAGCTGGCGCACACCACGGCCGAGGCGCTGGACGCGCGCGGCGCCGACGACGAGGCGCCACCGCGCGCGCTGTGGAGGCGGGGATGACCGGTCGGGTGCTGGAGATCTGGACGACGCCGGAGGCCGCCGCGCCGATGGTGCGCTCGACCTCGGTGGAGGTGCTGGCCGGTGCCGGGCTGGCCGGCGACCGGTACGCGCTGGGCGGCGGGACGTGGGCGTCCTATCCGCAGCAGGAGAAGCAGGTGACGCTGATCGACGCCGACGAGGTGGCCCAGGTCGCCCACGAGGCCGGCGTCCCGCTCACCCCAGGCATGACCCGGCGCAACCTGGTCACCCGCGACATCGCGCTGCCGTCGCTGGTGGGCCGGTACTTCGCGGTCGGCGAGGTGCTGCTGTTCGGCACCAAGCGCTGCCCGCCGTGCACGCACCTGGAGCGGCTGACCGGCTGGAAGCTGGTGAAGACGCTGGCCGCCCGGGGTGGGGTGAACGCCGCGGTGTTCGTGGGCGGGACGGTGGCCGAGGAGGACGTCGTCCGGCTGGTGTCCGATGAGGAGGCCGCCGGTCGCGGCGCACCGGTGGGTGCCGACCGCCCGGTGCCGCGCACCGTGGCCCTCCCCGACTGATCGCTCCGCCGTCCGCTGCGGCATTGTCGGTGCTCCTGAGGGGGAGGAGACTCTCCCGCCACGGGGGCCTGTCCGGCACGTGCGAGGAGCCCGCCATGGACACCGAGGTCACCGAGATCGCCCCGGACGTCTACCGCCTCTCGACCTA
>JAOPVN010000112.1 GCA_025966175.1 Modestobacter sp.
TGACGACGTTCCAGGCCGCCCGGCCGCCGGACAGGTGGTCCAGGGAGGCGAACTGGCGGGCCACCTCGTAGGGCTCGTTGAAGGTGGAGTTGATGGTGCCGGCCAGGCCCAGGTGCTCGGTGACCGCGGCCAGCGCGGCGAGCACCGTGAAGGTGTCGGGCCGGCCGACGACGTCGAGGTCGTAGATCTCCCCGTTCTGCTCGCGCAGCCGGAGCCCCTCGGCGAGGAAGAGGAAGTCGAACTTCCCGCGCTCGGCGGCCTGGGCGAAGCGGACGAACGAGGAGAACTCGATGTGGCTGCCGGCCGCCGGGTCGCTCCAGACGGTGGTGTTGTTGACGCCGGGGAAGTGCGCGGCCAGATGGATCTGCTTGGGCATGTCGGCTTCCTCAGACGGTGGCGGTGCTGGTGGTGGCGTAGCGGTTGGCGGGGCGCGGCAGCCCGAGCAGGCCGCGCAGGGTGGTCGCCTCGTACTCGGTGCGATACAGCCCCCGGCGCTGCAGCTCGGGCACCAGCCCGGCGGTGACCTGCCGCAGGTCGTGCGGCAGCGCCGCCGGCCGCAGCCGGAACCCGGTGAGCCCGGCTTGCGCCCACTCGGTGAGCAGGTCGGCCAGCTCGGACGGCGTCCCGACGAAGACGGCGGCGTCACTGGCGTACCCGGCACCCGCCCGTTCGTCGAGCCGGTCGCGGCGGGCCCGGGCGGTCGCCGCGTCGTCGTCCAGGAACACGACGAGGTCGCCGAAGACGTGCACCGTCTCCTCCGCGCGCCCGGCGGCGGCCTGCGCCGAGCGGACCTCGCCCACGATCCGGGCCGCGTCGGCGGCGTCCCGCGGCGTGACGAAGCCCAGGTCGGCGCTGCGGCCGACCAGCTCGTAGGGGATCTGCTGGTGTGCCAGCGCCGCCACGATCGGCTGGCCCTGCGGCGGCCGGGGCGTGATCGACGGGCCCTTGACGGAGAAGAAGCGACCCTCGAAGTCGATGTAGTGCAGCTTCTCCCGGTCGATGAACCGGCCGGTGGCGACGTCGCGGATCTCCGCGTCGTCCTCCCAGCTGTCCCACAGCCGGCGCAGCACCTCGACGTAGTCGGCTGCCTCGTCGAAGAGGTCCTCGACCGGCAGCACCGGGCGCCGGCCGAAGTGCGCGGCCTCGGCGGGGCTGCTGCCGACCTTGACCCGGACCCCGGCCCGGCCGGTGCTCACGTAGTCGAGGGTGGCAATGGCCTTGGACAGGTGGAACGGCTCGGTGTGCGTGACGACGGCGGTCGGCAGCAGCCCGATCGAGCGGGTCAGCGGCGCCACCCGCGCGGCGACCTGGACCGCGTCCAGCCGGCCGCGCACCTGGTCGGTGCGCTCGTCCGGGCCCTCCCGGTCGGTCGACTGCAGGGACAGCGCGTCCTCGAAGGTCACCAGGTCCAGCAGCCCGGCTTCGGCCTCCCGGACCAGGTCGACCCAGTACCCGGGACTGAGCAGGTCGGCGGGGCGGGCGTCGGGTTCCCGCCACGCGGCGGGGTGCCACCCGGCGCCGTCCAGAGCGACGGCCAGATGGAGAAGGGGGAGGTGCCGGTGCAGTGCGCTGGTCATGACTCTCCTGGATCTCAGGCGGCGACCGCGACGTCGGCGCGGCCGGTGAGGGCGTGCCACAGCCGCCGGGCGAGGGCGTCGTTCTGGCGGAAGAACGGGGCGTTGGTGCGGGGGCGGGCGAAGGCGGCCACCTGGGCGCCGGAGGTCCAGAAGCCGACCGCGAACAGCCGGTCCTGCGTCTGCCCGGTCGCGCTGACCACCCGTTGGTCGGGGTCGACGGACAGCCGGCCGGTGCCGCGCACGGCGCCGGTCGGGTCCTCGATCACCTGTTCCGCGGCCACGCCCCGGCTGACCAGCGAGGTGACGAGTCGATCGGGGGTCGCCGACACCGCGGGCGCGGGCAACCGGGCCTCCACCATCGCCCGGGCGGTCACCGCGTCGTCGACCGAGGCCGACCGGGCCCGGAACACCCCGGCGGCAGCGTCGAGCTCGAAGCGGGTGTCGGCGCCGAGGAACCGGACGAGGCCGACCTCGGAGAGTGCCAGCAGCTCGGCCAGGCGCGGCGCGGGAGGTCCGCTGGCCAGGTAGCTGAAGAGGTTCATCCACCAGCCGGCGACGTCCTCGGCCTCCGACCGCGGCGTCAGCCGGCCGGCGGCGACCAGTCCGGCGATCGTGCCGTGGCAGAACAGCAGCGCGGTGAAGACGGCGGCGTCGGTGCTGTGACCGGGGTCGGCGGACCGGGCCAGGTCGGCCCGCACCAGCCCGCGCACCGCCTCCTGCAACCGCTCGGCCGACGCGAACCGCGAGCCCGCAAGCGGGCGGTCCCGCGCGACGAGGTCGAACCGGTCGGCCGGGTCGGGGACGGCGCGGGCCACCAGCTCCGCGATCACCACCGGGTCGTCGGTGGCCTCGTACCGCTCGGCGAACTCCGGCCACGGCACCGTGGTCCGCCCGGGGTGGGCGCGGAAGAGCTCGGTGTAGTGCGCCCAGCCGAGTTCCCGGGCGATCACCGGGGCGAGGTCGGCGCGCAGGTCCAGCCGTCGGTCGGCGCCGAAGGCGGCGTCGAGCGCTTCGGGGGTGAAGAACCGCAGCGGCACCGGCGGCCCGGGCCAGACGTACCCCAGCTTGGCCCGGTAGGGAACGCCCCGCCGGGACCCGACGTGCAGCACCGGCTCCCGCCCCGAGGGCAGGTAGCGCAGCCCGTTCCCGTCGGGCTCGAACCGGCCGCCGCGGCCGCTGGTGAGCAGCACCATGAGGTCGACGAACGCCAGCCCGGCGCCGCGCACGAGCACGTCCTCGCCGGGCGCCAGCAGGGACAGGTCGAGGTCGGCGGTGTAGCCCGTGGGCAGGTAGGTGAGCCCGGCGTCGGCCGCCCGCTGGGCGACCTCGCGCTCGGCCGGGGTGGCGTGGGCATCGAGGTGTCCCTGCGCGAGCACGGCGATGTCGGCCGGGAGCACCCGACCGTCGGCCAGCTCGACGTCCACGCCCGCGGCGCGTACCCGGACGTCGACGGCGCGGCTCTCGTGCAGGTGCACGTCGGCCCACGGGCGGGCCGCAGCGACGACCTCGCTGAGCACCCAGCCCAGGTAGGCGTTCACCAGCGGGCGGGACGGGAAGGACGTGGGCGTGACCTCGCGCGCCTCGTCCCCCGCGGGGTCGCCCACCGGCAGGCTCCGGCCCACGGACTCGACCCACTGCCACAGCGTGGTGCCCTCACCCACCGGGCCGTCGACGGTCACCGACGGGTCGGGGAGCACGGTCACGTCAGCGGCCAGCGAGTTCGCCCACAGCAGGGACGGCTGGGCGGCGCGCCAGACCCGCCCGCCTCCGGGCGGGTGCGGGTCGATCAGGTGCACCTGCAGCCGGCCGCCGCCGCCCAGCTCGGGCGCGTTGGCGACCAGCCGCTCGAGCAGGCCGATCGCGGTCGGACCGGCGCCGACGACGGCGATCGACGGCCCAGCGGGGATGGAGGTGCAGGCAGCGGGGGGTGGCGAGGGGGCGGACATGCGGGCTCCCGGGGACGGGGGGTCAGGGACGCGGGGTTCCGACCGTCCGTCGACACTGCGCGCTCGCCGTCCGGAGGAGGTCGACGTGCCGGCGGCAGACCAGGGCGGTGCGGGGCACGTGCGTCTCCTTCCGTCGTCCGTCCTGTGGGGCAACCGTCTCCGGGGGGCAGGCTGTTCCCCCACCGGCGCGTCGATCGCTCGCTATGTCTACCAAGCCGATCGTATTTGACGACTGACCGGGTGGGGCTCTATGGTCCCGGCTCAGGTCCTGAGCGCCAGCACCAAGCCCCGGCTCGCTGGCCGGCAACCCTCCCTGCGACGGGGTGCCCCGGGTGACGACCAGGCCGAGCGCGTCCGCGTCCGGCAAGCAGCGGCCCCCTTCCGAGGGGACGAACGAGGAGCAACACCCGTGGGACAGACCGGCATCCGAGCCGCCTCCACCCGGCTGGTCTCCGTCGACCTGGTGGGCCGGCCGGCCGTGGACCTGCTGCGGACCGACAGCGCGCTCTGTCGCTGACGCCCTTCCTCCTTCTTCTCCCCCTCCTCCTCCTCCTCGCGCCGTTCGCCGTCCGCGGCGTCCGCCGGCGTGCCTCCCACCTCTCCAGGAGTTCCTTCCGCATGTCCACCTCCCCGTCCGAGACGGCCTCGCCCGGTCAGCTGCAGGTCGTGCGCGTCCACCCGGACGACCCGCTCGCCGCGCCGCTGTTCGCCGAGCTGTCCGTCGAGTACGACACCCGTTACGGCGACCTGTTCGGCGGCGCGTCGCAGGAGCTGACCCGCTACCCGGCCGCGGAGTTCCTCCCCTCCTCCGGTGAGTTCGTACTGCTGCTGGAGAACGGCGTCGCTGTCGCCGGCGGCGGGTTCCGCCGGCACGCCGACCCGGGCACCGCCGAGGTCAAGCGGATGTGGACCGCCGCCACCCACCGCCGCCGCGGCCTGGCCCGCCGGGTGCTCGCCGAGCTCGAGCACCGGGCGGCTGCCCGCGGCTACCGGCAGATGCACCTCACCACCGGGCCGCGCCAGCCCGAGGCCCGCGACCTGTACCTCGCCGCCGGCTGGACGCCGCTGTTCGACCCCGCCATCCCCCGCCCCACCGACACCGAGACGCTCCGCGGCCTGCCGGTCGCCCAGCGGCTGTACGCCTTCGAGAAGCAGCTCCCAGGAGATCCGTCATGACCACGCTGGACACCCGCCCGGTGGCCACCGCGCCCCCGGTCGCCACCCCCTACGACCAGCTGAAGGTCGTTCCGGCCCGCCATCCCGGCCGCTGGGTCGCCACCGCCGTCGTCGCCGTGCTGCTGGCGATGGTGGTGAACAGCCTGGTCACCAACCCGCGGTGGGAGTGGGACGTCGTCTTCGCCTACCTCACCGAGCAGTCGATCGTCCGCGGCGTGCTCACCACGATCGAGCTGACCGCGATCACCGCGGTGCTCGGCTTCACGCTGGGCACGGTGCTGGCGCTGATGCGGCTGAGCCGCTCGCCGCTGCTGCAGGCAGTCAGCTGGGGCTACACCTGGGTGTTCCGCTCGGTGCCGCTGATCCTGCAGCTGCTGCTCTGGTACAACCTCGCCTACCTCTACCAGCACCTGGACCTGGGCATCCCGTTCGGCCCGTCCTTCGCCAGCGTCGAGACACTCTCGCTGATCGACAAGTTCGGCGCGGCGATCCTGGGGCTCGGGCTGCACCAGGCGGCGTACTCGGCGGAGATCGTCCGGGCCGGCATCCTCTCGGTCGACCAGGGCCAGCTCGAGGCGGCCGCCTCGCTGGGCATCCCGCGGCGCCGGCAGACCACCCGGATCGTCCTGCCGCAGGCGATGCGCACGATCGTGCCGACGGCGGTCAA
>JAOPVN010000623.1 GCA_025966175.1 Modestobacter sp.
ACCGCCAGCATCTCGCGGCCGACCCGGGTTCGCGTCACGAGGACGTGTCCGGCGAGCACGCACCCCACGAAGAGCAGGAAGGCGACCGTGACGGGGCCGAACAACAGGTCGGCCAGGTGTGCAGAAGCCTCGTACGCCGTGGGGGCGATGGGTTCACTGCCGGACAGCACCAGCGCGAGGCTCTGCGCCACGAAGAGCGTCCCCAAGGTGGCGATGAAGGAGTTCACTCCCAGCACACAGACCAGCAGCGCGTTGAGCAGGCCGGCCGTCAGGCCCACCGCCAGAGCCACCACAACGGCGACGGGCAGGCCCTGCGTCGGCTGCAGGGCGGCGAAGACCACCCCGCCGAGCGCCATCGTCGCCCCGATCGAGAGGTCGATCTCGCCCACGAGCAGGCACATCGTCAGACCCACGACGAGGAGACCGACCGTGACCGAGCGGGCGAAGACGTTCGTCAGCGCGGCGGTGGTCAACAGATCGGTCCCGCTCGCGCTGAAGCCGATCACGATCACCGCGATGACCGCCACCACGGCGAACTCCGCCTGGAAACGTCCGACTGTGTTCCGCAGCAGCGTCATGCCACTCATGCCTTCGACCTCGTAGCGATGGCATCAAGTCCCACGACAGTGACGAAGATGATGCCCTGGACAAGCAGTTGTGCCTCCGCCGACAACCCCAACAGCAGCGTGATGTTGTTGACGGTCGCGACGACGAGCACGCCGGACAGCGTGCGCCAGAACGAGCCGATACCACCGGCCAGCAGGGTGCCGCCGAGCACGATCGCCGCGAGGGCGTCGAACTCGTAGCCGGCCCCGGTTCCGGTCACCGCGTTGTTGGTGGAGGCGCCCAGCAGGATGCCGGCCACCGCTGCGAGTGCAGCGGAGAGCCCGAAGCACCAGGCGACGGTGGCGACCGGCCGGATGCCCGTGGCGCGGCTCGCCTCCGGGTTGTTGCCGACGAACCGCACGTTGGCCCCGAGCCGGAACCTCGACAGAACGAGCTGGTTGACCAGCACGAGGAGAAGGAACGCGATGACGGGGACCGGGACGCCGAAGGGCCGCGCCGACGCCACGTCGCTGAGGGAGGCGACCGAACCGGTGCTGGTCGTGCCTCCGGTCGCGAGGTACAGCAGACCCATCGCGATGCCAGCCGTGCCCAGCGTGGCGATGACCGGGTTGAGCTTGAGCCGCCCCACCAGGTAACCGTTCACCAGGCCCAACCCGATGGGGATCGCGATCGCCAGCACGATCGCCAGCGGCACGCTCTGCGGGGAGACCCGCAGCACGGTGTTGGCCGCGATCGCCAGGGACGCCGGGGCCGACAGGTCGATGAAGTTGCCCGACAGCACCACCCAGGTCATCCCGACGGCCACCATGCCGATGAAGGCCTGCGACTGCAGCAGCGCCACGAGGTTGCCCGTGGTCGCGAACTGGTCGACGAAGAGACACCCGCCCGCGAACATCAGGGCGAACAGGATGAAGGCTCCCCGGCTCCGCCACCGCGTGATGACGTTGTCGCGGACCTGGGCGGTCGAGGCCAACCGCTCGGCTTCTCGCTCGGCGTTCCGTTCGACCGCGCTGGTCGTCGACATCACGAACCTTCCGTCAGGTTGCCGCGAGTGGCGCTCAGGGCAAGCTCGTCCTCGGTGCCCGTCCGGTGATCCGCGGAGGCCGCCGCGAGCTCCATGACGCGTTCCTCCGACCAGTCGTCACGGCCCACCTCCCCGTTCACCCGCCCGTCGCGCATCACCACGATGCGGTCGGCCAGGGTCAGCAGCTCGGGCAGGTCCGAAGAGATCACGAGGACCGCTGCCCCCGAGCGAGCCACCGAGTCCACCAGGTTGTGCAGGTCGCTCTTGGCCCCGACGTCGACCCCACGAGTCGGCTCGTCGAGGATGAGCAGCCGTGGCTCGAGTGGCAGCCACTTCCCGATCAGGATCTTCTGCTGGTTGCCTCCGGAGAGGGATCTGACCGTCATCGAAGGATCCGCGGGGTAGACGCCCGCGTCGTTCAGGACCCTCAGCTCGGTCTTCCGTGCCACCTGGGAACGAATCCAGCCGCCGGGCCGGGCCAGCCTGGGGAGGGAAGGTGCGAGGGCGTTCTCTCCGCTGGAGAGGTCGAGCGCGAGGCCCTCCCGCTGACGATCCTCCGGCACGTACGCGACGCCGGCCCGAACGGCTTGGGTGGCCGACCTGAACCGGACGATCTCCCCCTGGTAACGGATCGAACCGCCGGTCGGTGTCGCGAGACCGGCGATCAGCCGAGCGAACTCGGTCCGACCGGCTCCCACCAGCCCACCGATTCCGCACACCTCCCCCGCCCGCACCTGCAGCGACACCTTGTCCACCCCTGGACCGGACAGGTCGACGGTCTCCAGGACCACCGGACCCAGCTCCGATTCCGGCACGCTCGTGCGACGGTGGAGCAGGCCCAGCTCGCGACCCACCATCGAGCGGACCAGGGTCGCCTCGTCCACCTCGGCCACCCGGTGTGTGGCGACGACATGACCGTCGCGGAGCACGCTGGCCTGCTCGCAGAGTGCGCGGATCTCGGGCAGACGGTGGGAGATGTACAGCACCGTCGTTCCTTCCTCGGTGTTGAGCCGACGCAGGAGCGCGAACAACCGCGCCGTCTCCCCGGGCGAGAGCGCCGACGTCGGTTCGTCGAGGATGAGGACCCGGGGCTTCTGCCTGAGTGCGCGGGCGATCTCCACGAGCTGACGCTCGGCAAAGCTCAACTTCTCGGTCATCGTCCCCGGGTGGCAGCGAAGACCCACCAGCTGCAGTGCCTCGCGGGCCTGCTTGGCGAGCAGGCCCCTCCGCACGAAACCTGCCCGGGTGGGGGTGTCGCCCAGCAGGCAGTTCTCCGCGACCGACAGCGTCGGGACGAGGCTCAGCTCCTGGTGGACCAGGACCACACCGCTCTTGCGCGCGTCACGCATCCCGTGCTCGAGGGGACGGCCGTCGACCTCGACGGTGCCGTTGCTCGGCTTTGTGAGACCAGCGATGATCTTCATCAACGTGGACTTGCCTGCACCGTTCTCTCCCAGGATGGCGCGGATCTCTCCGCGCCGAACCTCGAGATCGATGCTGTGCAGCACCTCTACACCGGCGTAGCTCTTGCTCACCCCACGCAGGCGCAGCGCCGGCGTCTGTTCCGGTGCCTCAGTCATCCTGGTCCCTTCGATAACCGGTCGTTCCTGACTGCGGTCGGTGGCCGCGAGCTGTCCTCGCGGCCACCGACCACTGCGCACTAGCTGTGGCAGGGACGGTCACCGACGTCGTCGGTGGTGACGATCGGGTCCTCCATGAAGGAGTTCGCCGGAACGTCCTCGCCGCGGGCGATGGCCGGCAGGAGACGGGCGGTCTCCTCTGCAGCGGTCCACGCGTCGTGCCACGCCACCAGCGAGATGCCGCCGGTCTTGAGCAGCTCCAGACCTGCGCACGAGCCACCCACCACGTTGGCGATGTGCACCTCGTGGTCGAGGTTCGCGTCGTCGACGGCCTTGCGCGCGCCGATCGAGATGCCGTCGTACTGGGTCAGCAGACCCACGATGTCGGGGTGGCGCTGCAGCACCGCGCTGACGTCGGTGTGGATCTTCTGCTGGTCACCCCAGTCGGTGTTGATGTCTTCGACGACCTCGAGGTTCGAGCCTGCGATGCCCTCCATGAACCCCTGGGCGCGAAGGATGTTGTCGGAGCCGCCGGCGGGGCCGCGAAGGATCGCGATCTTGCCCTCCGAGGCGATGTTCTTCACGAACGCCTGCGCGACGGCACGAGCAGTGGCGACCTCGTCGGCGCCACCGATGTAGGCGTCGATCAGGTCGGTTGCTTCGTCGACCGGCGGGATGACCGCCTGGACGGGCGAGGCGCCGGCTTGCTGGATGCGCAGGAAGGACGGGATCGTGGCCTGCGAGTTGAGCGGATAGATCGCCACCGCGTCCGGCGACTGGGCCAGCAGCGAGTTGACCTGTGCGGCCTGTCCCTGGGCGGTCCCGTCGGCCCAGCTGACGATGAGCTCGGTGCCTTGCTTCTTCAGCTCGGGAGCGAGCTCCTCGAGTCGCTTTCCGTAACTGTCGGTCCACGGGGCCATGCCCTGGCCGTAGATGGAGACCGCGACGGTCACGGGGGCGCTCCCGTCGGCACTTCCGTCGGCACTTCCGGCCGCGTCGTCCTTCTGCCCGCTACCGCATGCGGCCACCAACAGCGCCACCGGCAACAGGGCAGCAATCTTCTTCCTGGACATCTTCATCTCTTTCCTCATTGAAAGGTGAGCCGCCGACCCACTGGCCGGCGCACGGGCGCACACAGCCGCCGGATGACAGGCAGACCGTGTGGGTGGCGGGCCCGAGCCCGAAGAGCGGACGACGCGCTCGGGAACGAGCGCGTCGCCCTCGACGTCACTTGAGCATGAAGCCCGCGTCGACGCGGATCTCCTGCCCGGTGACGTACTTGGCGTCGTCGGACACCAGCCAGGCGATCGTCTTGGAGACGTCCTCGGGCTGGATCACGTCGACCGGCATGCGGTTGCCGCGCATCGGCCAGGCGAGGTCCTCGTGCTCCTCGAGCCACTTGCCGAACCACTCGTTGTTGGACATCTCGGTGTTCACGCCGGTCGGGTGGACGACGTTCGCCCGGATGAAGTGAGGTGCCAGCTCCCAGGCGAGCGTGCGCATCAGCGCCATGCCGCCCCACTTCGCGGCGTTGTAGTGCGTACAGCCGGCCACCGCGCGCAGCCCGCCGGTCGACCCGGTGATGGTGATCGCGCCGCCGCGGCCACCGGCGATGATGTGCGGCACGATCGCCCGACAGATCTTCCAGACACCGGTCAGGTTGACGTCGAGCATGTCCGCCCACTGGTCGTCCGTGAGATCCCAGGTGCTGTCCGCCGCGCTCATGACGCCTGCGTTCGCGACGAGGATGTCGACGCGTCCGAACTCCGCCATGGCACGGTCGGCCACCTGCTGGACCTGGGCCGTGTCGCGGACGTCGGCCTCGACGGCCACGCAACGGGCATCCAGTGCCTCGACGAGCCGAACGGTCTCCTGGAGGTCCTCACTCGTCGCCATGTCGTAAGGGATCGTGGCGATGTTCCCGGGGACGTCGGCGATGACGATGCTGGCACCCTCACCGGCGAGGGCCACGGCGTGCGACCTGCCCTGACCCCGCGCACCGCCGGTGATGACGGCGACCTTTCCTTCGAGTCGACGCATGTCTGCTCCTCCTGAGTTGTTTTTGTTGTCGGTGGTCGTCTTACGTAGGTCGCGCGTGGGAGGCTGCGCGGTCCCTGAGGCGCTTGCCGTCCCCGGGCGGGGACGGCGCAGGTTGCTAGGAGTCCCTGGCGAGCAGTCCTCGGATGTACTCCGCCGACCGGCGCACCTCGTCGGTGACGCGGGAGGTCTCCCATCCGGCCGTCCCGTGGCACTTCAGGCTGGCGACGCCCTCGTAGCCGACCTTCTCGAGGGTGTCGAACAGCGCACGGTGGTCGAGGGTGCCGTCCGGTCGCGGGAGCTGGAGCTCGGCCGGGCCGAAGTTGAGGCCGTCGACCCCGCGGCGGTAGCCGGCGTCGATGTCCCACACGTAGTAGAAGAAGAGCTTCTCGCGGGCCGCCAGGAACTCGATGGCCTCCACCACGCTCTCCTGCGCGGCCCACATGTGCGGAGGCGCCAGACAGATCCCCAGGTTGGGGTGGTCCAGTCCGTCGAGCAGACGCTTCATGTCCGCGATCGACTGGATGCCCTCG
>JAOPVN010000134.1 GCA_025966175.1 Modestobacter sp.
CGGACCTGATCGACGAGTTCGGGTGGGACCGTTCCCAGCCCGTGGTCGGCCGCGGCGTGCGCCGCGACCTGGGTGAGGACGGCGTCCTCGTCCGGGCCGGTGAACGTCATGGTGCAGCCGGGGACGACGTCCCCGCAGGCGAAGGTCTTCACACGGGTTCCTCTGCATCGGAGAACTGTCCGCCGGCTGGCGTCCAGGGTGGTGCGGCCGGGTGCGGGTCGAGGCCCCCGGAGCTCAGCTGCTGGCGGCCGCGGCCGACGCGAGGTCCTCGACCCGCAGCAGGCCGAGGACGGCGCCGGTGCGGTCGGTGCACAGCACCGGGTCGAAGCGGTGCACGGGCGGGCGGGTCAGGGCGCGCTGCAGGGTCTCGGTGACCCCGGCCGACGGGTGCACCCGCAGCGACACCGGAGCGCGGTAGGGGGCACCGGTGCGCGGGTCGGCGAGCACCAGCTCGACCGGCACCTCGGCGGCGTCCAGCACGACGTAGGGCGGCGGGCCGTCGTCCCCGTCGAAGGCCTCCCGCTGGCGGATCGGCCGCAGCAGGCTGGCCACGCTCTCGGCCAGCTGGGCCCGGGCGACCTGGGTGCGGACCAGCTGGGTGACCTCGGGGGAGAGCGGCGCGAAGTGCGGAGTCGGGCGGCCGAGCAGCCAGCCCTGCGCCAGCGGGACGCCGAGCCGGGCGAAGGCGGCCAGCTCACCGGGGGTCTCGATGCCCTCGGCGAGCAGCCAGGCGTCGATGCGGCTGGTGAAGGTGCCGACCATCTCGGCCAGCGCGGTCTTCACCGGGTCGGTGTCGACGCCGGCGACCAGGGCACGGTCGAGCTTGACCAGCTGGGGGCGCACCTCGGCGAGCTGCTGGAGGCCGGCGTAGCCGGAACCGGCGTCGTCGATGGCGATCAGGGCGCCGCGTCCCCGCAGTGCCGCGGTCTGCGCGCGCAACGCCGACAGGTCGGGGGTGGGCATGTGCTCGGTCAGCTCGACGACGACCCGGCGGAGCGTGGGCGGCTCGGCCAGGGCCGCGGCCACCGGGGCGCTGCCCAGCAGGTGCGGGCTGACGTTGACGGTGAGGAAGGTGTTCGGAGGCAGGTCGGGCAGCGCGGCCAGGGCACGGCGCAGCGCCAGCGCCTCCAGCTCAGCGCCGAGGCCGGCCTCGGCGGCGGCGGCGAACCACACGTCGGGGGCGGCGGTGCCCGGGAAGCGGGCCAGCGCCTCGTAGCCGGCGACCGTGGCCGAGGCCAGGTCGACGATCGGCTGGAAGACGACGGTCAGGTCGTCGTCGCCGGCCAGCAGGGGCCGGCAGTCCCAGCGGTGCGGAAGGGTCGACGTCACCCCCTTCAGATCGGTTGTGTCCCGCCGGACCTTGAGCGCCCCACCCCGAGGAGGGAGACCACCACCTCGGGGGTGCCGGGCCGATCGCCGACGGCGTGCCAGCATGGTGCGGTCCGCCGTACGGGCGGGCGCGCCGGCCGGTGGTGGCCGGCAGCACGTCCCGGCCCCGGCCGGGCCGAGACGGGGGGGAGGTCGGCCAGCCGTGTCCGCAACGAGCACGACCGCAGCGGCCGACCCGCTGACCGATCCGCACCGGGTCGCGGCGGCGCGTCGCCTGCTCGACGAGGTCGCCGGTCCGGCCGCCTTCGACCGGCTCTCCGCGCTGGCCGCCCGGCTGGTCGGGGCCGGCCACGCGAAGGTCACGCTCTTCACCGACCACGACGTCGTCGTCGGCGGGTACGGACTCCCGGCCGGCGTGGTCGGCGGCCCGGCCCTGCTGACCGGTGCGCTGTCGGCGATCACGGTGCGCATCGCGGTGCCGCTGAACATCCCCGTTGCCCGCGAGGACGAGCGGGTGGCGGGCCTGCCGGCCGTCACCTCCGGCCAGGTACAGGCCTATCTGGGTGCCCCGCTGGTGGCTGCCTCCGGGCACGTGGTCGGCGTCCTCGCCGTCTACGACCCCGAGCCGAGGAACTGGTCCGGCGATGCCTCGGAGCTGCTCGAGCAGCTGTCCGCGTCCGTCGTCGCCGAGCTGGAGCTCTCCGCCGCGCAGTCGGCCGTGGGCACGTCGCTCGCCCGGCTGGACATCGCCCTGGAGGCCAGCGCGGTCGGCATCTGGGAGCGCGACCTGCGCACCGGGGTCGTGTACTGGGACAAGCGGAACGCCGCGATCTTCGGGCTCGAGGGACCCGTGGAGCACTCCGACGACGAGCAGCTCATGGCCCAGATCCACCCCGACGACCACGCCGCGGTGCGCGCGGCCATGCGGTCGGCGGTCACCGGCTCGGGGGAGTTCGTGGCGGAGATGCGCTTGCTGAGGGCCGACGGCGAGGAGCGCTGGGCCGTCTCCCGCGGTCGGGTGGTCCGTGATCCACGCGGTGAGCCGGTCCGGCTGCTCGGGACGACGGTCGACGTCACCGACGCCCGGGAGCAGGCGGCACGGCGGTGGTCGGCGGTCCAGCGGGCCGCGGCGATCGCCGAGGTCGCGGCCACACTGTCCGGCGCCGCCCGGATGGACCAGCTGGCCCACATCACCCTGCGCGGGGCCGAGGTGCTGGGCGCGCATACCGGCGCCCTCGCCGTCTTCGATCCCGGCTCCGGCGGCCTGCGGCTGCACATGGGGCGCCGGCTGATGGACATCGTCGAGGTCGCCGCGGCCGAGGCGGGCGTGGAGGCCCCCCCGGACGGGGTCGAGATCCCGCTGGACGACTCGCTGCCCACCCAGTGGGTGGCCCGCCACGGCGAACGGGTGCTGCTGCCCGACCCGCAGCGGGCCGCCGCCCGGTTCCCGGCGATGGCCGAGATGACCCGGATGCTCAACGCGCACGCGCTGGCCGCGCTCCCGCTGCGCGTGGAGGGCCGGGTGCTCGGCGCCTTCGTCGCGGTGTGGAGCACCGAGCACCCGTTCACCGACGAGGACGTCGAGGTGCTCGAGGCGCTGACCGCCCAGATCGCGCTGAGCGTCTCCCGGCTGCAGGCCGACGCCGAGCGGAACGCCGCGGTCCAGGAGATGGTCGCGGCCAACGCCCGGCTCGAGTTGCTCGCCGAGACCGGCCGGGTGCTGTCCGGGACCCTGGACGTCCCCGAGCAGATCGGCGAGCTGGCCGAACTGGTCGTCCCGGCGCTGGGCGACTGGTGCTGGATCGTGGTGACCGACGAGCAGGGCCGGATGCGGCAGCTGGCCTCGGCGCACCGCGACCCGGCCCGCTCGGCGGAGCTCGAGGAGTACGTGCGGGGCATGGTCACCGGGATGACCGAGTCCGCCGCCGCCTGGGTGGTCACCCGCACCGGCCGCCCGCTGGTGGTCTCCTCCCTGGACGCCGAGTACGTGGAGCGGGCGCTGTCCGATCCGGACGCGCGGGCCGCCTTGAGCCGGCTGGGCCCCGACTCCGGCATCGTCGTCCCGCTGGTCGCCCGCGGGCAGACGCTCGGCGCGCTGGGGCTGTTCACGAGCGCCGACCGTGGGCGGCACACCGACGCCGAGCTGGACACCGCACTGGAGCTGGGCCGGCGGGCCGGGATGGCGCTCCAGCAGGCGCGGCTGTTCGGGCAGCAGCGCCAGCTGGCCGAGACCCTGCAGCGCAGCATGCTGACCGCCCCGCCGTCGCCGGACCACTGCGAGATCGCGGTCCGGTACGTCCCCGCGGCGGCCGGGGCCGAGATCGGTGGCGACTGGTACGACGCGTTCGTCCAGCCCGACGGCGCGACGATGCTGGTCATCGGCGACGTCGTCGGTCACGACAGCCGGGCGGCGGCGGCGATGGGCCAGCTGCGCGGGTTGTTGCGCGGGATCGGCCACCACACCGGCGGCACGCCGGCGGAGGTGCTGACCGGCCTGGACCGGGCCAGCGCAGGCCTGGACCTGGACACGATGGCGACGGCGCTGGTCGCCCGGCTGGAGCAGGACGACCCGGAGCTGGCCCTGGCCGAGACCCGGGTGCGCTGGTCGACCGCCGGGCACCCGCCGCCGGTGATGATCAGCCGCGACGGGACGGTGACGCTGTTCGACGGCGAGGAACCGGACCTGCTGCTGGGCGTGGAGCCGGACCGGCCGCGCACCGACCGGGTCGCCACGATCGGCCGCGGGGGCACCCTGCTGCTCTACACCGACGGGCTGGTGGAGCGGCGGGACCGCGACCTCGACGCCGGGATCGCGGAGCTCTGCCGGGTGCTCGGCGGGCTCACCGAGCTGCCGCTGCAGGAGCTGTGCGACCGGCTGCTGGAGCGGATGTACCTGCCCGACACCGAGGACGACGTCGCGCTGCTCGCCGTCCGGATGCACCCGCAGGACGAGCCGCGGCCCTCGGAGGCCGGGCCGCAGCGGGTGCCCCCGGGCATCGAGCCGGCCCCGTCGGTGACCCCCGAGGCCGGCCGCGACCTGCCCTGATCGGTCAGCGGCGCCGTCGCGGTCGCCGGGGCTGGCGGCGCAGCAGCCGGCTGCGGGCCCGTTCCGGGAGGTCGACGGCGACCGGCGCCTCCCACCCCCGCCACACCGACAGCACCCGCAGCGCCGCGACCAGCACGATCACCAGCGCGGCGACCGGCAGCGGGGGCAGCCCCAGCGGTCCGGCGAGCACGGTGAGCGCGGCGGCGCCGAGCAGCGCGGCGACGGCGTTGTACGGGCCCGGCTGGATGATGTCGGCCCGTTGCGCCAGCAGCACGTCCCGGATCACGGCCCCGCCGACCGCGGTCACCGTCCCGATGAAGACCACCGAGGCGCTGGGCAGCCCGGCCAGCTGCGCCTTCTGCGCGCCGATGACGGTGAAGAAGCCCAGGGTGACCGCGTCCAGCACCACCAGCAGGCTGGTCAGCCGGGAGAGCCAGCCGGAGAAGTAGAAGGTGACCGCGGCGGCCGCGGCGACCGTGGGCAGGTAGGCGGGGTTGGTCAGCGCGACCGGCGGCCCCTGGGCCAGCAGGACGTCGCGGATCAGCCCGCCGCCGAGCCCGCCGCTGACCGCCAGCAGCAGCACCCCCGAGACGGCGAACCCCTCGCGTGCCGCGAGCAGCCCACCGGTGAGCGCTCCGACCACGATCGCGGCCAGGTCGACCGCCCCCGGCACCCGCAGCGCCTCGGCCGCGGAAAGGATCTCCACGACGAGACATCCTCCCGGCCCGGTGCCGTCGTCGTCCCGCCGGCCACCCGAGCGAGTGAGCAGTTGCGGTCGCCGACCCGGCGGGACACGCCGTGGGAGGCGACCGCAACTGCTCAGTCGAGTCGGCTCACTGTGCGGGCGCGGTCTCAGCTCCGGGCTGGGTCGACCGCCACGGGTTCCCGGTGCGCCCGGTGGTGGCCGGCGTCCCGGGGCGTGTCGAGGACGGTTCGGGTGCGGTCCTCGACCTCCTCCGGTGCCACCACCCCGGCCTCGGTCATGAGCGACTCCAGCGCCTCCAGCCAGCGGTCGTAGTACCGCCACGGGGTGGTGGACCCCGACTGCTCCCATCGCTGGATCGCCTCGATCAGGGCCTGCTGGAACCGGGGCCACTCGTACTGACCGCTCTGATGGGCGGCCACCGCGAGGGCGAACGCGCGGATCTCCCAGGCGGTGTCGAACGACATGTCCCCGCCCTCGGGGCGCAGCGCCTCCTGGTGCGGCAGCTCCATCAGCAGGGGCTCGAGGTCCTCGCGGGTCGTCATCGGCGCTCTCCGCCCCGGTGTAGCACGGGGCCGACCCCGATCAGCGAGTCGCGGGTGACCAGCTCCGCCAACTCCTCCTCGTTCATGCCGTCCGTGCCCGCCGGGCGCTGGGGCAGCACCCAGTAGCGCAGCTCGGAGCTGGAGTCCCAGACCCGGACCTCCGTGCTGTCGGGCACCTCGTAGCCGAAGTCCTCCCGCAGCATCGCGCGGGGTTGGCGGACCATCCGGGACCGGTAGGCCGGCTGCTTGTACCAGTTCGGGGGCAGACCGAGTACCGGCCAGGGGTAGCAGGAGCAGAGCGTGCAGACGATGACGTTGTGCACGTCGTCGGTGTCCTCGACCACGACCATGTCCTCGCCCTGCATGCCTCCCACACCCAGCTCCGCGCAGGCGGCGGTGGCGTCGGCGAGCAGGCGCTCCTTGAACGCCGGGTCGCTCCAGGCCCGGGCGGTGACCCGGGCACCGAGATGCGGGCCGACCTCCTTCTCGTAGATCTCGGCGAGCCGGTCGACGGCGTCGGTGGTCATGACGCCCTTCTCGATCAGCATCGCCTCCAGGGCCTTCACCCGGGCGGCGATCTCCTCCTCCGAGCGGGTCC
>JAOPVN010000137.1 GCA_025966175.1 Modestobacter sp.
ATCGTCCGGAGGTACATCTCCGTGGTGTCGATGAGGTCGTTCACGTCCACTCCTCCGTCAGGTGCCCCGATTCTACGAGGCGGGGGCGAGCCGACGGGCGGAGCGGACCGGGGAGTTCCACCGGCGCGGTGCCGGGGCCGCACCGGTAGCGTCGGGACGGTGATGGAGCTGGCCCGCTCGACGACGAGCACAGCAGCCCCGCGAACGCGGCCGACGGGCGCCGGGCGAGGAGGGCCTCGTGAGTGAGCTTGCGAGCTCACCGATGTGTGCAGCAGCCCCGCGAACGCGGCCGACGAGCGCCGGCGAGGAGGGCTCGTGAGCGACGCCGTCGCCGTCGTCTGGGACGACACTCTGCTGGGCTACACGATGGGTGGCGATCACCCGATGCACCCGGTGCGCCTGGACCTCACCATCCGGCTCGCCGAGTCCCTCGGTGTCCTGGACCGGCCGCGGCTGCAGGTGGTGAAGCCGACCCCGGCCGGCACGGACCTGCTCACCCTGGTCCACGACCCGGCCTACCTCGAGGCGGTGCGGCGTGCGCCGGAGGACCCGCACGGTGTCGGCCACGGTCTGGGCACCCCGGACAATCCGGTCTTCCCCGGCATGTACGACGCCGCGGCGCTGATCACCGGGGGCAGCGTGCTCGCCGCGGAGCTGGTCTCCACCGGGCGGGCACAGCACGCGGTCAACATCTCCGGCGGGCTGCACCATGCGATGCGCGACGCGGCCTCGGGGTTCTGCGTGTTCAACGACGCGGCCGTGGCGATCGCCTGGCTGCTGCAGCAGGGCTGGGAACGGATCGCCTACGTCGACCTGGACGTGCACCACGGCGACGGCGTCCAGGCCGCGTTCTACGACGACCCGCGGGTCCTCACCGTCAGCGTCCACCAGACCCCGCTCACCCTCTTCCCCGGCACCGGCTTCCCTGAGGAGACCGGCGACCCGAAGACGGCGCTGGGCAGTGCGGTCAACCTGGCGCTGCCCAACGGCACCGACGACTCCGGGTGGCTGCGCGCCTTCCACGCCGTCGTCCCCAGCGTCGTGCGGTCCTTCAAGCCGCAGATCCTGATCACCCAGTGCGGCTGCGACGCCCACCACGAGGACCCGCTGGCCGACCTGGCGCTGACCGTGGACGGCCAGCGCGCCTCCTACCGGGCCGTCCACGACCTCGCGCACGAGGTCTGTGACGGCCGCTGGGTCGCCCTGGGCGGTGGAGGCTACGGCCTCGTGCGCTGTGTGCCGCGGGCCTGGACGCACCTGATCGCCGAGGCCAGCGGTGACCGGCTCGCCCCCGACACCGACATCCCGCAGAGCTGGCAGGACGACGTCCGGCGCCGGGGGCTGCGCACCCCACCGCCGGTCAGCATGACCGAGGGGGCCTACGTCGGCTTCCACCGCTGGGACCCGTTCACCGAGAACCGGGTCGACCGCGCCATCCTGCGCACCCGCACGGCCTCCTTCCCCTATTTCGGACTCGACCCGGACGACCCCCGTGACTGAACCGACCGCACCCCAGACGGCGCCTCCCTCGCCGGCCACCCCGGCCACCCCGGCCGACACCGGCACGGCGGAGGAGGCCACCCCGCCGCCGCACTGGGAGGCCGACGTCATCGCCGCCGACGGCGGGACCGTGCACCTGCGCCCGATCACCCCCGAGGACGCCGACGGGATCGTCGGGCTGATGGACCGCAGCTCCGACCAGACCCGCTACTACCGGTTCTTCGGGCCGATGCGGCGGCTGTCGGACAAGGACCTGCACCGCTTCACCCACGTCGACCACGACGCCCGGGTCGCCTTCGTCGTCCTGCTCGGCGACCGGCTGATCGGCGTCGGCCGCTACGACCGCTACCCGGACACCGACGACGCCGAGGTCGCCTTCCTCATCGAGGACGCCCATCAGCGGCGTGGCCTGGGCTCGGTGCTGCTGGAGCACCTCTCGGCCGCCGCCCGGGAGCGGGGGATCACCCGCTTCGTCGCCGAGGTGCTCAGCCAGAACAGCCAGATGGTGCGGGTGTTCCTGGACGCCGGGTACTCCGCGGAGCGGTCCTACGCCGACGGCGTGGTCCACCTGACCTTCCCGATCGCGCCCACCGAGCAGTCGCTGGCCGTCGCCCACGAGCGGGAGCAGCGCAGCGAGTCCCGCTCCATCGGCCGGCTGCTCAACCCCGGGTCGGTGGCGGTCGTCGGGGCCAGCAACGACCCGGCCAAGGTCGGGTACGCGGTGCTGCACAACCTGCTGGAGTACGGCTTCGCCGGGCCGATCTACCCGGTCAACCCGGCGGTCCGGCACGTGCGCGGGGTGCCCGCCTACGCCGACATCGAGGCGATCCCCGACGACGTCGACCTCGCGGTGATCGCCGTCCCGGCCGACGAGGTCCCCGGCGTCGTCGAGGCCTGCCGGCGCAAGAACGTGCGCGGGCTGGTCGTCATCTCCGGTGGGTTCGGGGAGAGCGGACCGGAGGGCCGGGCCGCCGAGCGGGCCCTGGTCGCCTCCGCCCGGGCGTCCGGGATGCGCGTCGTCGGCCCCAACTGCCTGGGCATCGTCAACACCGACCCGGCGGTGCGGCTCAACGCCAGCCTCGCCCCCGCCGTCCCCGGCCGCGGCCGGGTCGGCTTCTTCGCCCAGTCCGGGGCGCTCGGCGTCGCGCTGCTGGAGCGGGCCCGCGGGCGCGGCATCGGACTGTCCAGCTTCGTCTCGGCGGGCAACCGGGCCGACGTGAGTGGCAACGACCTGCTGCAGTACTGGGCCAGCGACCCGGGCACCGAGGTGGTGCTGCTGCACCTGGAGAGCTTCGGCAACCCGCGCAAGTTCGCCCGCCTGGCCCGCGGCGTCGGCCGCACCAAGCCGGTCGTCGCCGTCAAGAGCGGCCGGCACGTGAGCATGACCGCGGGGCTGGCCGGCACCAGCGTCGCCGTCCCCGAGCAGTCGGTGGCCGCGCTGTTCGCCTCGGCCGGGGTGATCCGGGTGGAGACCCTCGCCCAGCTGTTCGACGTGGGCACGCTGCTCGCCCACCAGCCCCTCCCCGGAGGGGACCGGGTGGCCATCGTCGGCAACTCCACCGCCATGGGGGTCCTGGTCGCCGACGCCGTCCTCGAGCAGGGACTGCAGCTGGCCCACGAACGTCCCGTCGACATCGGCACCGACGCCGGACCGGAGGACTTCCGCGCCGCCCTGCAGGCCGCCCTGGACGACGACGGCGTGGACGCGGTCGTCGCGGTGTTCCTCCCGCCGCTGCTGCGCGGGGAGCAGCCCTTCGGCCGGGTGTTGCGCGAGGTCTCGGGCAACTCCTCGAAGCTGCTCGTCGCCAACTTCCTCTCCACCGACGGCATCCCCGACGAACTCGCCGTCCGCGACGAGCAGGGCATGCCGGCCCGCGGCTCGGTGCCCTCCTTCTCCACCCCGGAGCGGGCGGTGATCGCCCTGGCGAAGGTCAGCGAGTACGCCCGCTGGCGGCGCCGCCCGCTGGGCGTGGTGCCCGAGCTGTCCGGCATCGACGAGGACGCCGCCCGCGCGGTGGTCCACGGCGCGCTCGACGGGACGTCGGAGGGCCGGGAGCTCACCGACGAGGAGACGATGACCCTGCTCGGCGCCTACGGCGTGCCGATGCTCGGCACCCGCCGGGTGGAAGACGTCGAGGCGGCCGTCGCCGCCGCGGAGGAGATCGGCTACCCGGTGGTGCTGAAGTCCACCGCACCGTGGCTGCGGGACCGCCGCGACCTCGGCGGGATGCGCTTCGACCTGGCCGACGCCGAGGACGTCCGCACCGCCTACGCCGCGATCCCGGCCGGTGACCCGGTGATCGTGCAGGAACAGGCCGCCCCCGGGGTCGGCACCGTCGTCCAGATCGTCGACGACCCGTCCTTCGGCGCGCTGGTGAGCTTCGGCGTGGGCGGTGTCGCCACCGACCTGCTCGGCGACCGTGCCTACCGCACGCTGCCGCTGACCGACCTGGACGCGCACGAACTCGTGCGCGAGCCGCGGGCCTGGCCGATGCTGAACGGCTACCGGGGCAGCGCGCCGGTGGACACCGACGCGCTGGAGGAGCTGCTGCTGCGGGTCGCCCGGCTCGGCGACGACCTGCCCGAGGTGCTGGCGCTGAGCCTCGAGCCGGTCATCGTCGGGCCCGCCGACGCCTGGCACGGCGGCCGTTCGCTGGTCGTGGCCGGCGCCGCCGTCCGGGTCGGCCCGCCGACGGCGCGGATCGAACCCGGCCCGCGCAGGATGTTCCGGCCCGGGACATGAGAAGAGCCGGGGCGCCCGATGGGCGGCCCGGCTCTCGTCGTCATCTCTTACCCGAGGTAATCGCGCAGCGCGTCGGCGCGCTGGGGGTCGCGGAGCTTGGTCATCGTCTCGCGCTCGATCTGCCGGACCCGCTCGCGGGAGAGGCCGAAGCGCTTGCCGATCTGCTCCAGCGTCCGCGGCTGCTCGCCGTCCAGACCGAAGCGCATGATCACCACGTCGCGCTCCCGCTCCTCGAGGGTCTCCAGGACGTTGCGGACGTCGCCCTTCATCATCTGGAAGGCGACGGCGTCCTCGGCGACCGCGGCGTCGGCGTCCTCGATGAAGTCACCCAGCCGCGACTCCTCGTCGGCACCGACGGTCTGGTCGAGCGAGACCAGGTCCCGGGAGTACTCGAGCAGCTCGGTGATCCGCTCGGGCGTGAGGTCCAGCTCCAGCCCCAGCTCCTCGGGGGTGGGCTCCCGCTCCAGCTCCTGGTGGATCCGGCGACGGGTGCGCACCACCTTGTTGACCTGCTCGGCCAGGTGCACAGGCAGCCGGATGGTGCGGCCGGAGTCGGCCATGGCGCGGGTGATGGCCTGACGGATCCACCACGTCGCATAGGTCGAGAACTTGAAGCCCTTGGTGTAGTCGAACTTCTCCACGGCGCGGATCAGCCCGACGTTGCCCTCCTGGATCAGGTCCAGGAACGTCATACCGTGGCCGGTGTAGCGCTTGGCGACCGACACGACCAGGCGCAGGTTTGCCTCGAGCAGGTGTGCCTTGGCGGCCTTGCCGTCCGCGGCGAGGATCTTGTAGTCGCGCTGCAGCGCCGGGGTCAGC
The DNA here is from genome assembly GCA_025966175.1 of Modestobacter sp. Taxonomy (GTDB): domain Bacteria; phylum Actinomycetota; class Actinomycetes; order Mycobacteriales; family Geodermatophilaceae; genus Modestobacter. The sequence continues at coordinate 5,063 of JAOPVN010000137.1, forward strand.
TGCTTCTCGTTCAGCAGCCGACCGGCGTAGAGGCCGGCCTCGATCCGCTTCGCCAGCTCGACCTCCTGCTCGGCGGTCAGCAGCGCGGTCTTGCCGATGGTGTTGAGGTAGACGCGCACCAGGTCCGTCGACACCAGGCCACTGGTGT
>JAOPVN010000199.1 GCA_025966175.1 Modestobacter sp.
TGACGATGCAATCGGAGTTCGCCAGGTCTTCCAGGAAGTTGGTTGCGCCACCACGGCCGAACGAGGCTCCCAGACCGGGAACCGTCGAAGAGTGCTATATGCGGGCCTGGTTCTCGATCTGTATGGCGCCCATGGCGCTGTACAGCTTCTTCATCAGGTAGTTCTCTTCGTTGTCCAGCGTCGCCCCGCCCAGGCTGGCGATGCCCATGGTGCGGTTGACGCGCTGGCCGTTCTCCTCGTCCTGCCAGCCCTTCTTGCGGGCGGACAGGACGCGGTCGGCGATCATCTCCATCGCCGTGTCGAGGTCCAGGTCCTCCCAGTCCGTCGCGTACGGACGGCGGTACTTGACCGTGGTGACCCGGGTCGGGCTGGTGACCAGCTGCTTGCTGGCGCTGCCCTTGGGGCAGAGCCGGCCGCGGCTGATCGGCGAATCCGGGTCGCCCTCGATCTGGACGATCTTCTCGTCCTTGACGAACACCCGCTGGCCACAACCGACGGCGCAGTACGGGCAGACCGACTTCACGACCCGGTCGGCCGTGGCGGTCCGGCTGACCACCTGCTCGGTGGCCTTGCTGCGCGCGGCGACGCCGCGGCCGAGGGGATCAGAGCCGGTGAGCTGCCGGAACACCGGCCACGCGTCGAGCCACGTCTTCACTCACTGAAGCTTGCCACCTGATTGCCCACGACGCGCGTCCACCACCCCGGCGGGTTGCGCCATCAGCCCAGGCAGGCGGCCCTCAGTGCGACCTGGGAGTTCACGGCGCCTGACCCGGATCAAACCGGTACGCGTGCTCCGCACGCTGAGCAGAGGCCGTATGTGCTGGCCTTCGGATCCCAGCGAGGGTTCAACCGGGCGAGCCCACGTCGCACCTCGCGCGACTGGACGACGTCCACCGCGGGAAGCCCGCAGACATCGCAAGCGCGCTCGAGGCCCCGCAACCTCTTCCTGAGCCGATCCGCCATTCCACAGCGCTACCCAGCCAGTACCTGGCTGACCCGCAGGGGGCGCTGAGGGACATCGTGCCGACTCTGCGGTGTCCCGGAGCGGCCTTTGGCCACGGCCATGAGTTCCTGTGACGAGCGGGTCACCACGACCAGCGGCTCGAAGCGTTTGCGCAGTGCTCGCGGTAGGCGGCGAGGAAGGCGCGGCCCGCTGCTCCCCGGAGGGCTTCGTCCCGACTTGCGATGCCCAGTTCCCAGAGCGGTGCATCGGCCAGGGTGGCGACGCCGACCCCGCCGAAGATGTCTTCTTCGATACATTCCCGCGGGCCGTAGGAGATGCCCACACCCCGCTGCACCATGGTGAGGACTCTGAACCAGTCGTCGACCTCGAGGCGGATCTGTCGCTGCAAGCCGTGTTCCTCGAACAACTGGTCGAACAGCTCACGCGACCGCCATCCGTGCGGCAGCTCGATGATCGACTCGTCGACGAGCTCCCGGGGGTCCACCTCCCGCGCCCCTGCCAGGCGGTGGCCGGCGGGGCAGACGACGGCAAGTGGCGCACTGACCAGCGTCTCGAAGCGAAGCGCGGCACTCCTGCGCTGCACCCGTGGGGTGATGGCGAAGTCCACCTGGCCGTCGGCCACCAGGTCCACCATGGACCTGGGGTCGGCGGGGAGCACCCGCACCTCCACGCCCGGATGCTCCTCACCGAATCGGCGGATCGTCTCGACGATGTCGATGCTCCGGGGCACGAACACGGCGGCGATGCGGACCGTCCCGCGGAGCAGTCCCTTGATCTCCGCGACCGCGTCCCGCGCACGGTCGGCGCCCTCGAGCACGGCACGCGCCGGCTCGAGGAACGCCCGGCCCGCGTCAGTCAGCTCGGCGCCGCGCCGACCACGGATGAACAGCTCCGTTCCCAGTCCACGCTCGAGTGCCAGCAGCGATGCCGAGAGGCTCGACTGCACCATGAACACGCGGGCCGCGGCGCGGCTGAACGAGCCCTCCTCGACGATGGCCAAGAAGTGCTCTAGCTGCCTCAGTTCCATGACCGCAGCTGCCTCAGTTCCATGACCACAGACAACGACCGTACGTAGTCACGGATCACCGCTGAGTGACCGCGTGTTCTCGATGGGGGTCATCGAAGATGGCAATGGACGGTCTGTGATCGGGCGCTTCCAGCCACCCCGGCCCTCTGTCATGATCCTGCTGCGCGCCGCGGCCTGTTCCCCCCGTAGCAGGCCGCGGCGTCCATCCCCGGCACACGGACCATCCCCGATCCTTGACTCAGCCCGGGGACGGCCAGGAGGGGCGAGACACTCCCCGACGGAACCGCCAAGCCGGCTGTTGGACCAACGGCGAGTAGCGCCGTGATCCGCTCCCACGACCGAACCACCCCCTGTGACCGGCCTCGGTGCGCGTCGAACTCATGACTCTGTCGATGGACGGCCGCGGATCGCTGGGGGCGGGCAGTCGGCCACAGCCGGCGGTGCCCGTGAGGAGGCGCTTCGCGGTGGTTGGGACGGCTCTGGTGCGCGGGAGCAGTTCGCTGCAGAGGGGGAACGGCTACAGCGTGACCTCGAACGCGAGCTGCCGGACGCCGAGATCGAGCTGATCCTCTGGCAGGAACCTCGGGGGCGCGCCGATCGGAAGCGAGATCGCGGCCCGGCTTGAACGCTTCACTCACCCGCTTCGCCGCCCGCCGATGGTCCCGCTGCCACATGACCGACGAATGACTGTCTGCTGACGAGCAGGTGATGCGTCGGGCGTCGAACAGGGCCCGGGGCTGGTGCGGCTGAGTACCGTCGGTGTGGACACCCAGGAGGCGCGCCATCGCCAGCGACACCGCACGCTGCACCCAAGCCCACCTCGGCTGCCCCTGCGAGGGCGACGAGGCGGTCCACGCAGCCCGCGCTCAGCACGTCGAGAACGCACAGGCCGGCTCCGAGGCGACGGTCGACTGCCCCGAGTGCGGCGAGCCCAGCAGCCCGCTGCGCATCGTGACCTGGGGGCACTGCCGGGCCTGCCGCACCGCCGACTCCCGAGCCAAGAGCCCGCTGCGCTGGTGACCTGAGGGCCTCCCCCTTCGGGTGAGGGAACACGGCAGGGATACAGAACGGACGATCCAGTCCCGACAACTGACGTGTGACCTCCGGATTCCTCGCCGCGCCGGCGCGGGCCGTGACCACCTCTCGACGAGGTGGCACGGCGGCTCCTGCCATGGGCCGGCACCTGCTGCTGGCCCTGGTCGCCGCAGCGGTCACCGGTCTCTCCGGCTTGATCCCCGGGACGCACAGCTGGCTGCTGCCCATCGGGCTGAACTTCGCCGTCATCACCGGGGTCGCCGTCCTGCTGGCCCGCTCGGCCCCCGTGACCGCGCACCCCTGCGCGTGGCGCTGGTACGCGGCCTCGGTGGCGATCGGCGGCGGCGGCGCCGCCCTGGCCGGCTTCCTCGTCCCCTGGGGACAGACCGCGCTGGGCAGCATCCCCGGTCAGCTGCTGGTCGTCCTCGCCATCGGGCAGATGCTCGACCGGCCCTCGCTGCGGGCCGCCCGCGCCCAGCTCGCGACGTCGCTGGTGCTCTTCGTCCTCGCCGACCTGCTGACCGTGCACACGATCTACCACCTGACCATCGCCAGCAGCGGCATGCTCTCGATGCAGGCGACGGTCACGCTCTTCGCGCTGCTGTTCAGCATCGCCCTCGGCACCGGCTTCTCGCTGCTGATGATGTCGGTCAGCCACTCCGCCCAGCGCCGCGTCGCCGGGCTGGTCTTCGCCGCCCAGTGCTGCGCCTCGGTGGCGGCCGCCCTGTCGGCGATCACCACCAGCCCGACGCCGATGCAGTACGCCGCCTGCGGGTTCAGCGTGTTCGGCCTGGGCCTGCTCGTCCTCGCCTGCCGCACCGACCGGTCCGGCCCCGAGTGTGGACGGCAGCTGCTGGGCCCCAGCGCCTCGGTGGTGGGCTCGCTGCTGCCGCACGGGACCGCCATGCTCGGCGGCTCGCTGCTGCTGATCAGCGTCCTGATCACCGGCACGCTGGCCATCTTCGGCGCCACCCTGGGTGTCCTGGGCCTGGGCGTCCTCTTCGTCCACCAGACCATCAGCTGGCGCACCCAGCAACGGCTCACCCGCGACCTGCGCCGCAGCGAGGCCTACTTCCGCACGCTGGTCCGCGGCAGCGCCGACCCGGTGCTGATCGTCGACGACCAGCTCCGCGTGGAGTGGGTCTCCCCCGCGATCACCGACCTGCTGGGACTCGACCCGCAGCACGCCGTCGGCCGGCCCATCGCCGACGCCGTCCACCCCGACGACGTCCCCGGGCTGATCGCGGCGCTCAACGCCACCCACGACGCCGACGAGACCAAGACCCGCACCGCTCGGGTCCGGCACGTCGACGGCCGCTGGCGGCTCATCCAGTCCCAGGTGCGCGACCTGCGCAGCGACCCCGACGTCGGCGCCCTCGTCCTCTACTGCCGCGACGTCACCGCCGCCGCGCCGCAACCGGCGGAGCCGGACCTCACCGCCTTCAGCACCATCGATCCGGCCACCGGCCTGCCCAACCGCTCGGCGCTCACCCAGCGTCTGGCGGCCGTCCTGCGCACGCCCGCGGTCCACGCCACCTCCCTGGTGGTGCTGGGGGTCGACGGGCTCCCGGACGGCGATGACGCCGACGTGCTCCGCGAGCTCACCACCCGGTTCAGCCGGGTGCTGCGGGGCGACGACTGGCTGGCCCGGGGCGGCGTCGCCGAGTTCGCCGTCGTCGTGGACGGCACGATCGCCGACGCCGAGGTGGTCGCGACCCGGCTGGTCGCCGCCGTCGAGTCGCTCATCACCACCGGTGGGACCACGGTCCGGCTCATCGCCGCCGCCGGGGTCACCGCGCTCTCGGCCGACATCGACGCCGGTGAGGCGCTCCGCCGGGGCGACCTGGCCCTGCGCAGCGCCCGCGCCGCGGGACCCGGCCGGGTCCGCCGGCACTCCGACGCCCTGCGCATCACCCAGGACCGCGAGGAGGCGCTGCGCACCGACCTCGAGGAGGCCCTGCACGCCGACCGCCTGCACCTGGTCTACCAACCGGTCGTCGACCTGGCGCTGCACCGCACGGTGTCGGTCGAGGCGCTGCTGCGCTGGCGCCACCCCACCTACGGCGACGTCTCGCCGGCGGAGTTCATCCCGCTGGCCGAGGAGTCCTCGCTGATCACCGAGATCGGCCGCTGGGTGCTGCTGCACGCCACCGCCACGATCGCCGCGCTGCCGCACCCCGACCTCGGCGTGGCGGTCAACGTCTCGGCGCGGCACGTGCGCAGCGGCGAGCTGGTGGGCGACGTGCTGGCCGCGCTGGAGCGCAGCGGGCTGCCGGCGACCCGGCTCATCCTGGAGATCACCGAGTCAGTCCTGCTCGACGACGGGCACGTCACCGCC
>JAOPVN010000203.1 GCA_025966175.1 Modestobacter sp.
CCCGGGGCGGGCTGGGACTGGGGATGGTCGCGGACCTGACCAGTGCCCACGGCTGGTGCAGCGACGGCGGGCGCAAGCACGTCTGGGCGGTCCTGACCAGCGCCTGAGCCCTTCGGCACCGGCGTGCTCAGGCCGCCGCGGCGGGTGTCGCCCGTCCGGCCGCACACGCCGAAGCCGGTGTGACCCAGCCGAGGGGTCCTGCCGCCTCGCTGCGCGCACCCGGCCGCACCGGGCGGCCGGGGCCCGGTCCGCGTCACCCGGGGGCGAGAGCCGTCACCATCGTCCGCCGGACCGGTTCGCGCCGTTCAGCCGCTCCGGCGATCGCGGCACTGCGCGAGGTAGGCGGCGAGGAAGGCGCGCCCGGCGGCGCCGCGCAGGGTCTCGTCACGGCTGACGATGCCCAGTTCCCAGACCGGCGCGCCGACCATGGTCGCGACGTCCAGGCTCCTGAACATGTCGACGTCGACGCACGCGTGCGGGCCGTAGGAGATGCCCATGCCCCGCTGCACCATGGTGAGCACGCCGAGCCAGTCGTTGATCTCGAGACCGACCCGTCGCTGCAGCCCCTGCTCCGCCATCAGGCCGTCGAACAGCTCGCGGGCCCGCCATCCCCGGGGGAGGTCGATGATGGACTCGTCGATGACCTCCTCGGCTTTCACGTCTGCAGCACCCGCCAGTCGGTGGCCGGTGGGGCAGACGAGCACGAGGGGCGTGCTGACCAGCGACTCGAAGCGCAATGCGCTGCTCATGCGTTCGACCCTCGGGGCGATGGCGAAATCGACCTGCCCGTCGGCCACCAGTGCGGTCATGTCCCGCGCGCCGACCGGGACCACCTGCAGGTCCACGCCTGGGTGCTGCTCCCGGAATCGGCGGATCGTCGGGACCACGTCGACGCTTCGCGGCACGGCCACGGCAGCGATGCGGACCGAACCACGCAGCAGCCCCTTGACCTCTGCGACGGCGTCGCGTCCCCGGTCGGCCTCGGCGAGCGCCGCGCGAGCCGGCTCGAGGAACGCCCGGCCGGCGTCGGTGAGTTCGGCGCCGCGTCGACCACGGATGAACAGTTCCGTTCCCAGATCGCGTTCCAGCGCCAGCAGGGACGCCGAGAGACTCGACTGCACCATGAACGACCGCGCTGCCGCACGGGTGAACGAACCCTCCTCGACCACCGCGAGGAAGTATTCGAGTTGCCTCAGTTCCACAACTGCAGGATGCGTGGGGCGGGGTCTCCGGATAAAGCACGCATGCTCGCTGCGGCCCATCGATGGACTCGATGGACCGGCCCCCGTACCCCGACGGTCCGTCGAGGTGCGGATCAGAGAGTTGGCCGAACCGGCGGCCCTGGTCGACCGGGCCGAAGGCTGCGACGAACCGCTCCAGCGACTCAGCCCTGAACGCGGATCAGGCGGCCGACCCGCTGCTGGTTGGCGTAGTTCTCCAAGCGGAGGACGAGAGGCTCGGTCACCACGGTGCCCCGGCTGATCAACAGGACGCCCTCCGTGGTGAAGACGTCATCGAAGACCACCATGCCGGGTTCCAGATCGAGGACATCGACGTCCCGCGGCGGCCCCTGCGCCCCGGGCACGTCGTGGCAGCTGATCAGGGCGTCCAGTAGCCGGGGATCGTAAGCGCCGGCGTCGGCACGCAGTACGCCGATGGTCGCCTGCACCGATGGTCGCTGCGCCATCCCTGCGTCGAAGTCGGCCGCCAGACGAAGGATGCGTGCGGCCAGGGGCAGGTCCTCGCCGCGGGGCACCCGCGGAGCAGATCCATTCCCGTCGAAGCGGGCGCGGTGGCAACCGATCGCCTCGGCCACCCCTTCCAGCCGAGGGATGGTGGCGACCAGGTCCCGGCTGATCGCCGGGACCCTGTCGGCCATCTGCGCCTCGTCCTCGGTCAGCGGCCGCCCGGAGTCCAGCTTGGCCAAGACGTTCGGCGGCAGGGTCACTGCGCCGAGCTGGGAGAGCATCGCCGTCACCTCGAGCTCCCACGGCTCCTCGATCTGCAGTGCCTCCGCGAGCTCGGTGACGGTCCGGGCCATCCGTACGGCACGGCCGAACGCCCCGGGCTGCGCGAGTGACAGCGTGGCCGTCAGCGCTTCGACCGTGCGGCGGAGGGTCGTACTGAGCAGCACCTTCTCGGCGGTCACCAGCCGGTTGAGCTCCACCGCGCTGCCGATCTCCTCCAGGAGCACCTCGGGCGGGGAGGGCTTCGTGAGGAAGCGGTAGATCTTCCCCTCGTTGACCGCGGCGATGGCTGACTGCGTGTCCGCCTGCCCGGTCAGGAGGATGCGCACGACGTTCGGGTAGAGCGCGTGGACGCGGGACAGGAACGTCGCGCCGTCCATCGCCGGCATGCGCATGTCGGAGACGACCACGGCCACCGACTCGGACTCGAGCAACTCGAGAGCCTCCGCACCGCTGCTGGCGGTGTACACCGTGAACCTCTTGCGGAGCTGACGCCGCAGACCGTCCAGGATTGCGACCTCGTCGTCCACCAGGAGGATCGGCGGGGTGTCCGCTGCCTCCCGGGCACGCAGGCCATCGGAGAACATCATCGGGGCTCCCAGGATCGCGTTCGTCGGTCGTCCGGCGGACTGCCGGCGCACTGTGCCTTCGGCAGCGGTCGATCCCGGCTGAAGGGGAGCAGACCCCGGCTCTGTCGATGTCCCCCATCGAGAACGCGTGATCAATTCGGCGGTGCCCTGCGACGAGGTCTTCCTTGCCCCATCAGGGACGAAGGCCGGACATCACTGGGAGTTCTCGTGGAGACCAAGCAACTCACTGTCGCAGTGCCAGGAGAGCCGTTCGACTCCGCCGCCGGCGCTCCCCCGCCGGTCGTGACAGCCGTTGCGGGCGCGCGGCGGTTGGTCACGGCGTGCGTGGAGCGGCTCGCGTCGGTCGGGGTCCTCCGGGGCGCACCGGCGGCCCGCACGGGACGGGCCGGCACGGGTGCGCTGCGGCCTCCTGCCGCCGTCGTGGCAGCGCCTGCCAGGACCTCGCCGACACACCGAGCACTGCTCGCCCGTATCGACCAGGCGCAGGAGCGGCTCGCCATCCAGGAGGACCAGCTCGCCCGGTACGCGGCGATCCTGTCCGCCACCGACGACGCGATCATCACCGTGTCGCTCGAGGGCCTGATCACCTCCTGGAACTCCGCAGCGGAGGAGCTGTACGGGTTGACCGAGAGCGAGGTGCTGGGGCGGCCCGTCACCATCTTCGAAGGCGCGGGCGCCCCGGATCTCCTCCAGGAGATCGAGAACGTCGCGGCCGGCGGAGCCACCGCCTTCGAGACCGTCCATCTCCGCGGGGACGGCTCCACGGTGGAGACCTCCTGGATCCTGTCCACGATCTGCGACCGCGCCGGCCTGCCGAGCGGCGTCGTGGGCGTCGCCCGCGACATCGGTGACCAGAGGACTCGCGACGCCGAGTTCCACCAGGAGTCCAAGCTGGAGTCCCTGGGCCGGCTCTCGGCCGGCCTGGCGCACGAGATCAACTCCCCGATCCAGTTCGTCGGGGACAACGCCCGCTTCCTCGAGGAGGCGTACGAGGAGCTCATCCGCGTGGTGGGGGTCTACCGGGGGCTGCTCGACACCTCGAACCCGATCGGGTGGATGGAGCGGCAGGAGCGTGTGCGCGAGGCCGAGTCCAGCATCGACTTCGACTACCTGCAGAAGGAGATCCCCAGCGCGGTCGCGCAGACCCTGGAGGGGATCGAGCGGGTGTCGACGATCGTGCGGGCGATGAAGACTTTCAGCCACCCCGGTCACAAGGAACACGCGCCCGCCGATCTGAACGAGGCGATGGCGGCCACCGTCACCGTGGCCCGCCACCAGATCAGGGAAGTCGCCGACCTGTCCCTCCAGCTGAGTGCCCTGCCGCCCGTGCGGTGCAACATCGCCGACCTGAACCAGGTGTTCCTCAACCTGATCGTCAACGCTGCTGACGCGATCGAGGAGACCGGGCAGCGCGGCCTGATCACCGTCGCCACCGCGGTGGACGGCGAGGACGTCGTGATCCGGATCGGTGACACCGGCGGCGGCATCCCGGACGACGTGCGCGCGAAGATGTTCGACCCGTTCTTCACCACGAAGGACGTCGGTCGCGGCAGTGGACAGGGGCTCGCCCTGGCCCGCGGGGTCGTCCAGGAAGGCCACGGCGGAGGGCTCACCGTGGATTCGGTCCTCGGGCAGGGCTCCACCTTCACCGTGCGCATCCCGATCAGCGGACTCCCGCAGGAGAGCCCGGTCGGGGCGGATCTGCCCGGGTCGTCGGTCAGCGCGTGAGCAGCCGCTGAGCTGCCCCGTGCCCTGCAACACCGCCCTCCGGGCGCACACCGGGCAGGCGCGGCCGCCGGCACCCCGACGCGCCATCGGCTACGTCGATGCCGCCGATCGTCAACCAGTGATCAACCACACGGCGCGCCGCGTCGACTTTCCAGTGTCGCCATCGGGCGGCAACCACCGTCGCAGCAGTCGGGAGTCATCGTGCGTGCAGGGCAGCTCATCGGCGCCGGGCCGGGTGACCCGGTGCACGGTGCGGACGCGTGTGCACCGGGGGCCGCAGCCGACCGCATCCCCGCCGGCCGGCGGAGGGACGCCGGCACCGGCGCGGGCACGCCG
>JAOPVN010000215.1 GCA_025966175.1 Modestobacter sp.
CCCCCAGCGGGAGAACGGCCGATCAGCGCACCCCCTCCCAGAGGGACAACCGTGCGGCGTCGGGCAGCTGCTGATCGCTCGCGCCGTCGGTGCCGAACACCCGGGTGGTACGCGTCGCCGGCTCGTAAGGCGCCCAGCCCGGGTCCCCGTCGGCGATGAACCGCACCCAGGCGGCGTGCATCGTGTCAGCGAGGGCCTGCGGGGCACCGGCGCCGAGGATCGCGGCGGCGTCGGGGCTGTCGAGGGTGTCGAACACGAGCGGGATCTCGGTGGCGTGCGCGGCGCCCAACAGCCCGTCGGCCGCGGTCGACCGGTGGTCGCACCGGTACATCCAGGTGCGGCCGTTTCCCGTCCGCGCCTGGGCGACCCGCACGGCCGGCACGGCGAAGAACCAGTCGGTGACGACGGCGGCGAGCACGTCGCCCGGGGTCTCCCCCGCTGCCCGGTACGCCGCGTACGCCGCGGCGCCGTCCACCCCGTACGCCGACGCACCGGCGATCGCCGTCGGTTCGTCGATCAGCCCGATGACGCCCGGCGCGACGAGGAAGAGCCGCGCCTCCTCGGCGTTGCTGCCGGTGAGCAGGGCGACGTCGGCCCCTGCCCCGGCGGCCAGTGACTCGAGCGGCGGCTGGGCCAGCACGGTGCCGTCGACGGTGGGCATGAAGGGCAGCAGGCTGAGCGCGAGCTGGCCCCACTTCACCGGGTCCGGCGCCGTCTGCACCTCGTTGGTCAGCTTCTCGGCCGCCTCGTGGACCCGCTCGGGAGACTGGGCCGCGATCGCGGCGCGGGTCGGCTCGACGCCCAGCTGCTCGGCCAGCAACGCGGTCACCTTGGCCGCGGTCTGCGGCTCCATGGTGTGCGCCGCGGCGCCGCTCTGGGTGATCGCCGCCCGGAACAGGCCGCGGGCCTGGGGCATCGACAGCAGGGTGGTCACGCTCATCGCGCCGGCGCTCTCGCCGCCGACGGTCACCTTGGCCGGGTCGCCACCGAAGGCGGCGATGTTCTCCTGCACCCACCGCAGCGCGGCGAGCTGGTCGAGCAGGCCGACGTTGGCGGTGCCGTCCACGGTGTACAGGAAGCCCTCGGCCTGCAGCCGGTAGTTGATGGTCACGCAGACCACGCCGTCCCGGGCGAAGGCCGATCCGCGATAGGCGTCGACCGCACCCGAGCCGTTCATGAACGACCCGCCGTGGATCCAGACGAAGACCGGCAGGCCGGTGGCGGTCGGGTCCGGCGTCCAGACGTTGAGATTGAGGCAGTCCTCGCCGGGGATGACCGGCTCGGGCAGGAAGGGCTGGTACTGGAGCGGGTAGTCGCCCTTGGGCACGGTGGGCCCGTAGGCGATGGCGTCCCGGACGTCGTCCCAGGCCGTCGGCGGGACAGGCGGCTGCATCCGCAGGGCGCCGAACGGCGGCGCCGCGTAGGGGATGCCGAGATAGGCGGGCACACCGTGGTCGATGGTGCCGCGCACCGACCCGTGGGTGGTGCGGACGTCCGGTGCGCTCGAGGTCACTCGTGCTCCGATGCTGGGAGAGGGGTTGTGATGCACGTTACCGACGCGGACGTCGTGTGCAAGCACCGTCGCAGCAGCGGTGCCGCCTCGCCGTGCGTGAGGGCACGCCGGGGGCAGGGGCAGCCGGACGGCGGGGAGCGGTGGACCGTTGTGCGCGTCCAGCGGAGCGCAGACCTTCTGGGGAGTGCCCGCGCCGCGGACACCGAGGACGGAGGACGTCATGGCATACCTGCTGCACCACTTCTGGCCGGGCGGGACCGAGGACCAGTACCGGGCGACGGTGAAGGCGGTCCACCCGTCGAACGGACTGCCGGAGGGGCAGACGTTCCATGCCGCCGGACCCACCGACGGCGGCTTCCTGATCACCGCGGTGTGGGATTCCCGGGAGAGCTGCGACCGCTTCGTCCAGGGCACCCTGCTGGCCAGGATGCCGATCAAGGGCGGTTTCGAGGGCCGGCCCGAGGAGCGTGCGGCCGAGGTCGTCAGCCTCCAGACGACCTGATCTCTCGCTCCCCCTCACCGTGAGGGAGCCGCCGGGTCAGGCGGTGAGCGACATCGCCAGCCACACCGCGCCGCCGCCCACGGCCAGCGGCACCGAGAGCAGGTAGGCCACACCAGCCGGACCCGCGGATCTGCCCGCCCTCCGCCGGCACCGGCTGCCGCAGCTCGACAACCGGCGCGGGTTGCGGCGGTACCAGCCGCGCGCCACGACGTCCCGGTCCAGCAGGTGCGGCACCTCGATCAAGCCGAAGATGCTGCCGGCGAACGGCCAGGGCTGCTGGTAGAGCACCGGCACGAAGCCGGAGTCCGCCTGCACGGCCGCTCACGCCACCTCATGTGCGCCTTTCCCCTTTCCGTCGCTCCCGATGCCGGCGCCGCGGCGGGGGTCCGATACGGGATTTCCGACACGGTGATCGCCTGCCATGAAGTGATACACAACGGACAGTCACCGTTTCTCGGCCGCACAATGAGCGGAAACACGCAGTTCAGAAATGCGGGAACGCTGCCTTTCACCTGATCAGGTGAAAAGAGATTGATCGGGCGATGACGGTGGGTAAGGGTGCGGCCGCCGCACTCCGTCGCACCCTC
>JAOPVN010000223.1 GCA_025966175.1 Modestobacter sp.
GCACCAGGGTGAGCACGTGCGGGCTGGCCACGTGGTCGCCGCCGGTCACGTCGATCGAGCCGAGCAGCGCGCCGGAGACGGGGTCGTGCACGGGCGCGGCCGAACAGCTCCACGGCTGGGCCGTGCGACGGTAGTGCTCGCTGCCGTAGATCTGCACGCAGTGGTCGAGGGCCAGCGAGGTCCCCATGGCATTCGTACCGGCGACGTCCTCCCCCCAGCGGGCGCCCTCGATGAAGTGGATGCCGGCCGCGCGGCTCCGCAGCCGGCGGTCGCCCTCGACCCAGAGCATCCGCCCGTGCGCGTCGGTCACCGCGACGATCATCTGGTCGGCCTCGGCATCGGCCACGAGCAGCCGGCGGATCACCGGCATGACCGCGGCCAGCGGATGAGCCGCCCGGTAGGCGAGGAGGTCGTCGTCAAGCAGGTCGACCGGGGGTTCCGCGCCGTCGGGATCGACCCCATTGCCCAGGGAACGCCGCCAGGAGTCCCACACGACCGAGCGCACGCGGCTGCCCGAGGGCGCGTCGACCCGGGTCACCAGCGCCTCGTGTGCCGCCCGCAGACGCCGCGCGAGCACGGGGCTCGGGCCGCCGTCGGGCAGCGCGAGCCACGGGTTCATCGTCGACACGGCGTGGGGTCCCCGGTGGTCAGGCTCATCGTGCCCCATCGTGGCGGGTGTCACGGGATCACGCCAGGAGATCGGCGCCGGCGCACGGCATGAGGTGGAGGAGGACCCATGGCGCGGTGGTCAGAGGTCGAGCGGGAGGTGCCCGAGCTGGTCGCGATCGCCCGGGAGTTCCTCGACGCCGGGGTGCACAAGACCCTGGCCACGCTGCGCCGGGACGGATCGCCGCGGATCAGCGGCACCGAGATCGTCCTCCGGGACGGCGACCTGTGGCTCGGCAGCATGTGGCAGGCGCTGAAGGCCCACGACCTGCAGCGCGATCCCCGGTTCGCGCTGCACAGCCCCTCGACCGACCCGCCGGGCTGGCGCGGCGACGCGAAGCTGGCCGGCCGCGTGGCGGAGGTCACCGACCCGGAGATGGTGGCCCGGATCAACGAGGGCGCGCCTCCCGGTCCCTCCCACCTGTTCCGCGCCGACATCACCGAGCTGAGCGTGGTGCGCCTGGCCGAGGGCGGCGACTCCCTCGTCGTCGAGTCCTGGCACGAGGGCCGCGGGCTCAGCCGGGTGGAGCGCCGATGAGCCGCCGGCTCAGCTCAGCGGCAGGCAGAGCGAGCTCGGGACACCCGGGCGCAGGGGTGCCTGCGGTCAGGCGTGCGACCTTCCAGGTCCACGGCGTGGCGTGCCGACCAGCTCATCGTGCTCGGCCGGCGGTGACCTCACGGCGGCGCAGCACGGCCGAGGCGGCCAGGAGGCCCAGCCCGACGACGGCGAGCCCGGCGCCGACCGCGCTCGGCGCCCGGTAGCCGAAGCCCGCGGCGATGACCAGGCCGCCCAGCCAGGCGCCCAGCGCGTTGGCCAGGTTCAGCGCCGAGTGGTTGAGGGCCGCCCCGAGCATCTGCGCGTCGCCGGCGACCTCCATCAGCCGCAGCTGCAGGCAGACGGCGAGCACCGAGCTGGCCATGGCGACCAGGAAGGCGGCGACCAGCAGGGAGGCCGGGTGGCCCGCGCCGGCGACGACGGCGGTGAGGAAGGCGACCATGGCCACCACGGCGCCGACGAGGGAGGGGAACAGCGCGCGGTCGGCGAGCCGCCCGCCCAGGGCCGTGCCGGCGACCATGCCGAACCCGAAGACGAGCAGCGCGACCGGGACGAAACCCGCGGAGGCCCCGGCGACGTCGGTGACCAGCGGGGCGATGTAGCTGTAGAGGGCGAACATGCCGCCGAAGCCGACGATCCCGAACGACAGGGTCAACAGCACCTGCGGACGGCGGAGCGCCTCGAGCTCCGCGCGGATGCTCGCCTCGGCGCGACCCGGGACCGACGGGACGACGAGGAGCACCGCCAGCACGGTCAGCCCGGCGATGACGACCACGGCCCAGTAGGCCGACCGCCAGCCCAGGTTCTGGCCCAGCCAGGTGGCCGCGGGCACCCCTGCCACGTTGGAGATGGCCAGCCCGAGCATCACCGAGCTCACCGCCCGGCCCCGCAGGTGGGCCGGTACGAGCGACGCGGCGATCAGCGAGGCCACCCCGAAGTAGGCGCCGTGCGGCAGGCCGGCCACGAACCGGGCCAGCACCAGCGACCCGTAGCCGGGCGCGAGTGCGCTGAGCGCGTTGCCGACCACGAACGCCGTCATCAGGGCCATGGCGAGCGCACGGCGGGGCAGCCGCGCCCCCAGCGCGGCGATGACCGGCGACCCGATGACCACGCCGATGGCGTAGGCGGAGATGACGTGCCCGGCCGAAGGGATGCTGACGTCCACCCCGTCGGCGATGTCGGGCAGCAGCCCCATGGTCACGAACTCGGTCGTGCCGATGGCGAACCCGCCCAGCGCCAGCGCCACGATGGCGAGGACGGCCGTACGGGTGGAGGGGACCGGAGGGGCCGGCGTCGTCGCGACGGCGGGGGCTGCACTCACGGCTACAGCGAAGCCCACGCCGCCGACGGACATTCCGGCACCCCCGCATCGGCCCGGGTCGGCTGTCCCCTCGGCCGGGGTTTCGTGTCAAGTCCGGGCTCCCGGATGCCGATGCTGACCCGAGGACCGGGAGGGGGCCGCCATGGCCGAACAGAGACGCCGCGCAACGGGCACCCGCCCCGCGGCCCAGCGGCGCGCCCCGGCCCGTCGCAGCTCCCGCACCCGCTCGCGCCCCCGGGCAGGCTGGCTGGCGCCACTGATCGCGGTCGCCGCCGGCGCACTCGTCGCGGGCTCCCAGCTCACCCCGGTGCTGCTGCAGATGACCGCATCCACCGAACCGGTGGCGGACCAGCCGGCCGGCACGGCCGCCACGACGCCCAGGCCGACCGCCGCGCCGACCCCGCCGCTCGCCGAGGCGCAGGGGGTCAACACCCTCGACGACGTGGCGGCGTCGGCCGCCTCCCGGGCCTCGGTCGCGACCCAGGGCGGCCTGGCTATCCCACAGCCACCGCGGCCGCAGCAGATCGTGATCATGCCGAACGCCGCCGTCGGCACCCCGCCGTCCTACAAGCAGCGGCCCGACGCATGCGGCGGTGGCGGCACCACCCCGCGCCGGATGGTCCCCGGCATCGTGCCGGGCGCGGGGACGGCGACGCTGGACTGGATGTCGGACAACCGGCCCGAGGTGCTCGGTTACCGGGTGCAGGCGGTCAGCCAGCGGCTGGTCGGCGGGCAGCAGCCGGCGCCGGTGATGCAGACCGTGGGGCAGCCCACCGGGTGCGTGCCGGTCAGCGTGACGCTCACCGGCCTGGCCTCGGGCGTTCCCTACGTCTTCTGGCTGGAGGAGCAGGTGACCAGCTCGAGCACCGGGGTCACCCGGCTGGTGCAGGTCGGCACCAGCGAGGCCGTCGTCATCGGCTGACCGGCGCCCTCACTCGGTGGTGCGGAACATCCGCGCCGCCGCGCCGATGAAACCGGCGGTGATCACCGCGACGGTGACCAGCTGGACGCCGACCGGCACCTCCCAGCCGAACCAGCTGAGCGCGGGCAGCAGCCGTTGCTGCTCGGCCGTCGTCAGGTCCAGGTGCTGG
This sequence comes from Modestobacter sp., assembly GCA_025966175.1. Taxonomy (GTDB): domain Bacteria; phylum Actinomycetota; class Actinomycetes; order Mycobacteriales; family Geodermatophilaceae; genus Modestobacter. Next base: position 3,635 of record JAOPVN010000223.1, read on the forward strand.
AGCACCAGGTGGCGCATCGGCTGGACCACGTAGGTCAATGGATTGAGCCGGCGCCTACGTGATCGGCAGCGCGACGGAATGGCAGGCGGAGGCGGAGCGGGCCGCCACCCAGCCGTTGCCCGACCCGGCCGACGAGGAGCTCAACACGCTCCGGGCGCGGATCCTGGCCGACCAGCCGGTGCTGCTGGTGGCGATGACCGAACGA
>JAOPVN010000244.1 GCA_025966175.1 Modestobacter sp.
CCTGGCTGTCGACGCTGCGCACCGACGCGGAGACCCGCGACTGGATCGCCGGCAGGGCATCGGCACGCTCCTGCTGCGCCAGGTGCAGGCCGCCGGCCCCGACGGTCTCACCTTCGTCGTCTTCGCCCGCAACACCGCGGCCCGCGCCTTCTACGAGCGGGCCGGCTGCCGGGTGATCGCCGCCAGCGACGGCGGCGCCAACGAGGAGGGCGAGCCCGACGTCGCCTACGAGTGGACGCCCTGACGCGGCCACGGTCGAGGGCGAGCTGATGCGGGCCCAGGCGGGCGACTTCTACGGCGGCTGGATCACCGACGAGGTGGTCGGGCCGGTCAAGGGGGAGTCCGGCAGCCGCGGCTGGTGACCCCTACCCCCTAGGGGTATGGTCGTTGGCATGACGGGCTACGCCGGCAACAAGGACCAGATCCTCGCGCGCCTCAAGCGGGTCGAGGGTCAGGTCCGGGGCATCGCACGGATGGTCGAGGACGACACGTACTGCATCGACGTCCTCACCCAGGTCTCCGCGGCCACCAAGGCGCTGCAGGCGGTGGCCCTCGGTCTGCTCGACGACCACCTCGGCCACTGCGTCCGCGACGCGGTCGCCAGCAGTGCCGGCGACGACGGCGCCGCCGCCGACGCCAAGATCGCCGAGGCGTCGGCCGCCATCGCCCGGCTCGTCCGTTCCTGATCCCCGCCGCGAGATCCCCCCACCGAGATCCTGCACCCCAGATCCCCGCACCGAAGAGGAGCACCACCGTGCAGACCCAGGACTTCACCGTCAGCGGCATGACCTGCCAGCACTGCGTCGCCTCGGTCACCGAGGAGGTCACCGAGCTCTCCGGCGTCACCGAGGTCGACGTCGACCTGGCCAGTGGCCGGCTGCACGTGGTGGGCGACGTGACCGCCGAGCAGGTCCAGGCAGCCGTGGCCGAAGCCGGCGACTACACGGCCCAGCCGGCATGACGGCCGGGCCCGGAGCGGCCCGGCCCGACGCCGTGGTCCCACCGGCCGAGGTCCGCCTGGACATCACCGGCATGACCTGCGCGAGCTGTGCGAACCGGATCGAGCGCAAGCTCAACAAGCTCGACGGCGTGCAGGCCAGCGTGAACTACGCGACCGAGGCGGCCACCGTCCGGTTCGACCCCGCCCGGGTCGACACCGACCGGCTGCTGGAGACCGTCGCCGCGGCCGGGTACTCGGCCGCCCTGCCGGCACCCCCGGTGGACGAACCGGTCCGGGAGGACCCCGAGGCGGCGCTGCGCCAGCGGCTGCTGGTCAGTGCGGCGCTCACCCTGCCGGTCCTGCTGCTGTCGATGGTCCCCGCGCTGCAGTTCGACAACTGGCAGTGGCTGGCGCTGACCCTGGCCAGCCCGGTCGCGGTGTGGGGCGCCTGGCCCTTCCACCGCGCCGCCGCGGTCAACGCCCGGCACGGCGCCAGCACCATGGACACCCTGGTCTCGATCGGGATCACCGCGGCCTATCTCTGGTCGCTGTGGGCACTGTTCCTGGGCGACGCCGGGATGGCCGGCATGCGGATGTCGTTCGACCTGGTCCCCGAGCGGGGCGCCGGTACCCACGAGATCTACCTCGAGGTCGCCTCCGCCGTCACCGTCTTCCTGCTCGCCGGCCGGTACGCCGAGGCCCGCGCCAAGCGCCGCTCCGGTGCCGCGCTCGCCGCGCTGCTGGAACTGGGCGCCAAGGACGCCGCGGTGCTGCGCGACGGCGCGGAACACCGGGTGCCGATCGGCCAGCTCGCCGTCGGCGACCGGTTCGTCGTCCGGCCGGGGGAGAAGGTGGCGACCGATGGCGTCGTCGTCAGTGGCTCCTCCGCCGTCGACCTGACGATGCTCACCGGCGAGAGCGTCCCGGTGGAGGTCGCCGAGGGCGACCGGGTCACCGGCGCCACGGTCAACGTCGGCGGCCGGCTCGTGGTCGAGGCGACCCGGGTCGGCGACGCGACCACGCTGGCCCAGCTCGGCCGGCTGGTCACCCGGGCGCAGAGCGGCAAGGCGCCGGTGCAGCGGCTGGCCGACCGGGTCTCGGCGGTGTTCGTGCCGATCGTCCTGGCCGTCGCGGTCGGCACGCTGGTCGCCTGGCTGCTGCTCACCGGCGACGCGACGGCGGCCTTCACCGCAGCGGTCGCCGTCCTGGTCATCGCCTGCCCCTGCGCACTCGGCCTGGCCACCCCCACGGCGCTGCTCGTCGGCACCGGGCGCGGCGCCCAGCTCGGTGTGCTGATCAAGGGTCCGGAGGTGCTGGAGAGCACCCGCCGGGTCGACACCGTGCTGCTGGACAAGACCGGCACCGTCACCACCGGGCAGATCAGCCTGGTGCAGGTCGCCGGCCACCCGGACACGCTGTGCCTGGCGGCCGCCGTCGAGGCCGGCTCGGAGCACCCGATCGCGCGCGCCATCGTCGCCGCGGCCGAGGCCCCGCTGTCGCCGGTCGAGGCCTTCGCCAGTCAGTCGGGCATCGGGGTGAGCGGCCGGGTCGAGGGGCACGACGTGGTCGTCGGCGGCCGGGGTGAGCTGTCCGCGGATCTGGCCGCCGTCGCCGACGCGGCCGAGGCGGCCGGGCGCACCGCGGTGCGGGTGGCATGGGACGGCGAGGTGCGCGGTGTGCTCGTCGTCGCCGACACCGTGAAGCCGACCAGCGCCGCGGCGATCGCCCGACTGCGCGCGCTGGGTCTCTCGCCGGTGTTGGTGACCGGCGACAACGCCGGTGCCGCCGCCGCGGTCGCCCGCGCGGTCGGTCTGGACCCGGAGCGTGGCGAGGTGGTCGCCGGCGTCCTCCCGCAGGGCAAGGTGGACGTCGTCCGTGACCTGCAGGCCCGCGGCCGCGTGGTCGCCATGGTCGGCGACGGCGTGAACGACGCACCCGCCCTGGCCCAGGCCGACCTCGGCCTGGCGATGGGATCGGGCACCGACGTGGCCATCGAGGCCAGTGACCTCACCCTGGTGCGCGCCGACCTGGACGCCGCGGTGGACGCGGTCCGGTTGTCCCGCCGGACCCTGGCCGTGATCAAGGGCAACCTGTTCTGGGCGTTCGCCTACAACGTCGCCTTGGTGCCGCTCGCCGCGCTCGGCTTCCTGAACCCGGTGCTGGCCGGGCTGGCGATGGCGGCGTCCTCGGTGCTGGTGGTGACCAACAGCCTGCGGCTACGGCGCTTCCGTTCGGCAGCCGCGCGGGTCTGACGGCGCCCCCGCCAGGTTGCGCGCGTGGATCAGCGGCAGGACGACGTCGGCGAGCACCTCGTCGGCGAACGACTCCGGCACCGGTTCGCCGCTGAACAGCCAGCGCTGCAGGATCGGCGCGCTGGCGGTCGAGGAGACCGCCGTCCCCGCCACCGGCTGGTGCACCTCGCCGCGCGCCTCGGCCTGTTGCCAGACCTGACGGAACGTCGCGCGCCACACGCCCAGCGGGCCGTTGCGGAAGGCCGCGCGCAGGCCCGGCTCGTGCGGCAGCGCCGACAGCAGGGCCAGGGTGGACGCCCCCAGCGGCCCGTTGAGCGCCCCGACCAGCCAGCGCAGCAGCTCCCGCAGGTCACCTTCGAGGGAGCCGGTGTCCGGGGCCTCGATCGACATCTGGCTCAGCTCGGCGATGGCATCGGCGACCAGGTCTGACTTCGTGCGCCAGCGACGGTAGATCGTCGCCTTGCCGACACCGGCCGCAGCGGCGACGGCGTCCATGGTCAGGCCCGTGTAGCCGGACTCGGCCAGTACCTGCAGGATCGCCGCCCGGATCGCCCCGTCGCGGGAGGGGTCGCGGGGGCGGCCACCCCGGCCCGGTCGGTCGCCGTCGGCGGTAGTCAGGTTAGGCACACCTGCACATTAGCCTTGTTGATCTTTGCATCGATGTGAGGTTCCACATGGTGGTGAAGTGGCTGCGCTACGTGACCGCCCGCGCGCCTGCGTGAGGCCGCACCGGCAGTCGGTCATCCTGCAGCCGTGACCGGGCCTGTCGACGTCGTGCATCCCTCCTGGGAGACCCCACAGCTGGCCCGTCGGCTCCTGCTGGCCAGCACGTTGAACCACGTGCTGCCCAGCATCTCCAGGATCGCCGGCGCCATGGGGCTGCGGATCGGCACCGCGCCCGGTCTGCTCGACATCGTCGACGACGAGGGCGGCCGGCGGATCGACCGGCTGCTGCAGCGGCTGGCCCGGGAGCTCACCGCCGCGGAGACCGAGGCGGTGCGGGTCACCGCCGACCCGCCCGGCGACGGCGTCGCGCTGGCCACCCGGTTGCTCACCGCTCCCTCGCTCGCCGTCGAGCTGGCCCGCCGCGGGGTGACCGTGGAGATGGGCCTGCTCACCGAGGCCGAGCTGTGGCCTGTCTACCAGCCGATCATGTCGCTGACCTCCGGTGGGATGGTCGGCCACGAGGCGCTGCTGCGCGGCCGGGTGGACGGCCGAGAGGTCGGCGGCGGCGACCTGTTCTTCCTCGCCGAGCGCGCCGGCTGGCTGCGCCGGCTGGACCGCCTGGCCCGGGAGGCCGCCATCGCCGGTGCCGCCGGGTGGCTGGGCAGCGCCGACCTCTACGTCAACTCCAACCCGGCGGCCATCCACCGGCCCTCGGTCTGCCTGGCCACCACCGAGCGGGCCGTGCACGACAGCGGCATCGACCCCCGCCAGCTGGTCTTCGAGGTCGTCGCCTCGCACGCGGTCACCGACCGGGAGCACCTGCTCTCGGTGCTGGAGCACCACCGGTCGCTGGGCTGGCGGGTGGCGCTGGACGACGTCGGGGTCGGCTGGTCCAGCCTGGCGCTGGTGTCGGTCGTGCGGCCCGACGTCGTCAAGCTCAGCAAGGCGCTGGTCGCCCGGCTGCACGAGCCGGGTCCGAACGCCATCGCCCGGGCGCTCACCGAGCTCACCCACCTGCAGGGCGGCGTCGTGGTCGCCGAGGGTGTCGAGTCCGAGCAGATGGCCGATCAGGCGCGCGCGGTCGGTGCGGACCTGGGCCAGGGCTGGCTGTTCGGCCGGCCGGTGCGCCCGGAGCCGGAGTCCGAGCCGGAGCTCGTGCTCGCCTAGCGGCCCCCTCGCAGGGACCCGTCGCGAGCGTGCGAGCGGCGGGGGCGAGGGGGTCCCAGTTTCACGGGCAGCCGGTGTTCCAGCCGGTCAGCGCGGGCCAGTCGTGCTCGTGGCCCAGCACGCCGTAGCGGCCGGTCGCCAGCGGGAACAGCGCACCCTTCTCCGGTCCGAAGCCGAGCCAGCGCGCGGTCAGGATCCGCAGCACGTGCCCGTGCGCGACCAGCGCGACGTCGCCGTCGGCCAGCAGCGGGCGGGCCCGATCGAGCACCCGGTCGACCCGCTCGGCCACCTGCGCCAAGGTCTCCCCGGGGGTGTCGCCGGGCTCGGTGCCGTCCTTCCACAACGACCAGGAGCCGTCGACCGCGGCGCGGATCTCCGGCGTCGTCAGCCCCTCCCAGCGGCCGTAGTCGACCTCGACCAGATCCGGCTCGATCGTGGTCTCGATGCTGCCGTCGAACAGGCCGGCGAGCTCCGCGGTGCGTCGCGCGCGGGTCAGCGGGCTGACGAAGGCGTGCGTGATCTTGCGGTCGGCGAGGACCGGACGCAGCCGGCGGGCGTCCTCCTCACCGCCGGGCAGCAACGGCAGGTCGGTCAGGCCGGTGTGCTGTCCGCTCACGCTCCACTCGGTCTGCCCGTGCCGGACGACCAGCAGCTCACCCACGTCGTTCCTCTCCCGCGGGCACCGGGACCGGGCCCGCCTCGGTCTCGCCGTCGGCCCGGCCACCGGCCGATGCCGTGCCGGCCACGGCCATCACCAGCACTGCTCCCAGGATGACCAGCAGCGGCGCCGCCCAACCCCCGGTCGCATCGTGCACCGCGCCGATGATCAGCGGTCCGGTCGCGCCGATGGCGTAGCCGCCACCCTGCACCATCGCCGACAGCCGGCGGTTCTCGGTCAGGTCCCGGGCCCGGCGCACGATCGCGATGAAGACGACGGTGATGCCGCCGCCCTGCGCGATCCCGGCCAGGCAGCACCACAGGGCCCACAGCGACGGGGCCACCAGCAGGCCGATGGGCAGGGTCACCCACGCGGCGGTGACCGCCAGCAGCACCAGCGACGGGCGCTTCCACCAGGCGACCAGTGCGGGCACGGAGAAGGCGCCGACGATGGCGAGCACCTGGAACAGCGACGAGCTGACCCCGGCCGCGGACCGCGACATGTCGTTCTCGTCGGCCAGCAGGGTCGGCAGCCACGCCGTCGCGCCGTAGTAGCTGAACGCCTGCCCGGCGAAGGCCAGGGTCAGGCCCCAGGCGGCCGGCTGCCGCCAGACCGAGCCCCTCGGTGCGGCGGGCGGTCGCACTGGTGGCGCGGTCCCGGCCGCCTCGGCGGCGACCGCTCGCGCGACGTGCCGGCGCAGCGCGGCGGTCCACACCGCGGCGGCGACCACCACCAGCAGGCCCCAGGCGGCCAGCGCCGCCTGCCAGCCGACCAGCTCGGCCAGCGGTGCGGTCAGCGCGGAGGCCAGCGTGGAACCGAGGTTCATCGCGGCGGTGTAGGCGGCGGTGACGACGTTCGTGGCACCGGGGAAGTCGCGGCCGATGACGACGGGGACGACGACATTGCCCACGGTGACGCCGAGCCCGATGACCACGGTCCCGGCGATCGCGGCCGTGGGTGAGCCCAACGAACGCAGCAGGGTGCCGGCGAGGACCCCCGCCATCGAGGCGAGCACGGCCCGGTGGACGCCGGTGCGGGCGATGAGCAGCGAGGCCAGCGGTGCGGCGAGCCCGAAGCAGAGCACCGGGATGCTGGTGAGCAGCCCGACCGTGCCCGCGCCGACGCCGAGGTCCCGGCGCAGGTCGTCGACCACCGGGGCGATCGCCACCAGCGGGCCGCGCATGTTCAGCGCGACGAGCAGCACCCCGGCCAGCAGCAGGGCCGGGACGGCCGCCCCACCTGCCCGTCGTCCCCGTTGCACCGGTACACCTTGCTCCCCCGCAGGTCGGGGCCGGCCAGTGGGGGAGCAGGTGTGCGGCCGGTCACATGCGGCGCGGGTGGGAAGGGTCGGCGTCCCACCTCGCTTGTGCGCAACGGGACCCCGGTGGCACCGACCCGGGGCCCACGACGACACGGAGGACACGCATGACCACCGCCACGACTCCGCTCACCTTCGACCTCGGTGGGGACCTGACCGTCCACCGCCTCGGCTACGGCGCCATGCAGCTGCCCGGTCCCGGCGTCTGGGGCGAGCCCGCCGACCGCGCCGCCGCCGTCCGCGTGGTGCAGGCCGCCGTCGAGCAGGGCGTCGACTTCATCGACACCGCCGACTCCTACGGCCCGCTGGTGAGCGAGCAGATCATCGCCGAGGCGCTCCACCCCTACCCGGAGAAGCTGGTCATCGGCACCAAGGCCGGCCTGACCCGGCAGGGCCCCGGCGTGTGGACGCCGGTCGGCCGCCCGGCGTACCTCAAGCAGCAGGTGGAGCTGTCGCTGCGGCACCTGAAGGTCGACCGGATCGACCTCATGCAGCTGCACCGGATCGACTCCGAGGTGCCCCTGGCCGACCAGCTGGGCGCCTTCGCCGAGCTCAAGGCGGAGGGCAAGGTGCGGCACATCGGCGTCTCCGAGGTCTCCGTGGAGGAGCTGAAGGCCGCTCGGGAGATCACCGAGATCGTCAGCGTGCAGAACCTGTACAACCTGACCAACCGGCAGTCCCAGGACGTGCTGGACTACGCCACCGCCGAGGGCATCGCCTTCATCCCGTGGTTCCCGATCGCCACCGGTGACCTGGCCAAGCCCGACAGCCCGGTCGCGGCCGTGGCCAAGGAGCTCGGCGCCACCCCGTCGCAGGTCGCGCTGGCCTGGCTGCTGCAGAAGTCCCCGGTCATCCTGCCCATCCCGGGCACGAAGTCGGTCGAGCACCTGACCGAGAACCTGGGTGCCGCGCAGCTGACCCTCTCGGCCGACGACATGGCCAAGCTCGACGCGCTCGCCTGAAGAAGGACCCCCGTGCCCCCCACCGCTCGCGAGCTCGCGGCGGGGCCCTGAAAGAGGACCCCCGGTCGCGTTCCTCGCGGCCGGGGGTTCAGCATGTTGGGCATGGACGCCGATGTCTTCGCTCTGGTCAAGGACGCCGTTCGTGAGCTCGTTCGCGAGGCCGTGGTCCCCCGCGAGGAGGAGATCGACCTCGAGGACCGCATCCCCGACGAGCTGCGCACCGCCGCCGCCGAGATGGGGCTGTTCGGCTACGCGCTCCCCGAGGAGTACGGCGGTCTCGGCGTCACGATGAGCGAGGACGTGCAGCTGGCCTTCGAGTTCGGCTACACGACCCCGGCCTTCCGCTCGCTGTTCGGCACCAACAACGGCATCGCCGGTCAGGTGATCGCCCGGTTCGGCAGCGAGGAGCAGAAGAAGGCCTACCTGCCGCGGCTGGCCGCCGGGGAGCTGATCGGGTCCTTCGCCCTCACCGAGGCCGAGGCCGGCTCCGACCCCGCCGGGCTGCGCACCAGCGCCCGCCGGGACGGCGACGAGTGGGTCATCAACGGCGGCAAGCGCTACATCACCAACGCCCCGATCGCCGACCTCTTCGTCGTCTTCGCCCGCAGC